>OMWS01000002.1 GCA_900314825.1 uncultured Veillonellaceae bacterium
CAGGTCATGAAGTTCTCGAAAGCGCTCGTCGCTGGTTCGTACGTCCTCGACGGCAAGATCTGCAACAACTCGAAGATCCGCATCATCCGCGACAACGTCGAAATCTTTGACGGCGAGATCGATTCGCTGCGCCGCTTCAAGGACGAAGTCAAAGAAGTCGCTGCCGGCTACGAGTGCGGTATTTCCATCGTCGATTTCCGCGATTTCAAGGAAGGCGACATCATCGAGCCGTACACGATGGAAGAGATCGAGACGAGCATCACCGAGGCGAACAAGGCCGCTGCGGCCAAGCGCGAGGCCGAGGCCAAGGCAAAAGCAGAAGCAGAAAAAGCGGACGCTGAGTGATTTTTTTCGAAGAACTATGGGAGGTGGAAGGCATGAGCCAGCTTCGGGTCGAAAAGGTCCAGGAGCTCATGAAACAGGAGATTTCCGAAATCATCCTGCGCGAACTCAAAGACCCGCGCATCGGCTTCGTGACGGTGACGTCTGTCGAATGCACGGGCGATCTGCGCGAGGCAAAAATCTACGTGAGCCTCATGGGAAGCGAGCAGCAGGTGAAAGACTGCTGGCAGGGACTAGAGAGTTCCCTCGGCTTCATCCGCCGCGAGATCGGCAAGCGCATCCGCTTGCGGTTCACGCCGGAGCTCACATTCGCGCTCGACAAGTCGCTCGACTACAGCGCGCACATCCAAGAACTCCTTTTGAAAATCCAAAAAGAAGATGCGGAGCGTCATGCGTCCGCTTCTTCCGAATCAACGGCAACAGGAGACAACTAAATGAATTTGACATTGAGTGAAACAGCGGCAGCGCTCCAAGATGCCAAGACGCTCGTGATCACGGCACATGTGAATCCCGATGGCGATGCCATCGGGAGCTCGCTCGGCCTCATGCACGTGCTGCGGAGCCTTGGAAAAGATGTGACGGTTCTGCTCGATGATGATATCCCGGCGGGCTTTTCTGTCCTGCCGGGATATGATGCTATCCGGCGGTCCGTCGAAGGCGAGACCATCGACTGTGACCTCTTCGTCGTGCTCGACACGATGACGGACCGCATCGGCAAGGTCGCCGAGGCCGTCCGTGCGCCGCGCGTCCTCAACATCGATCATCATCACACGAACCCGGGAAATGACAAAGAAGACCTTTATCTCGACGCGACGCGCGCCGCGACATGCGAGATCATCTATGACCTTGCAAAAGAAATGAATGTCGCCGTCTCGAAAGACGCGGCGATGTGCCTCTATACCGGCCTCGCGACGGATACGGGCTTTTTCCGTTTCTCGAATGCCGTTGCGCACACGTATCGTGCAGCCGCTGATCTCATTGATGCGGGCGCACAGCCGAACGTCATTTCCGAAGCGCTCGAAATCAAACCGATGCAGACCGTCAAAGACCTCGGCGAAGCGCTCGCGCAGTTCGAGCTCTTTGCCGACGGCAAGGCCGCGGGCATTTTCCTCACGCAGGAACAGACGGCGCGCATGGCATCGACGGAGGCCTTCATCGGCCACATCCGCGTCATTGACGGCGTCGACGTCGCTGTCGTGCTGAAATGCAAAGAACCGAATGTCTGCCGCGTTTCCATGCGCTCGAAGCACGTCGATGTCAGCCGCATCGCGACGATGTATGACGGCGGCGGCCATATCCGCGCCGCCGGCTGCACGCTGAAGATGCCGTTTGAGCAAGCGAAGACAACGATTATGGCAGCGATTGAAACGGCCATCCGCGAGGGCTGGATCGCATGACGGCAACGCCAAAAGCAAAGCAGCAAGCAACGCCTTGCGGTTTCCTGAATGTCTTGAAGCCGCCGGGCATGAGCTCGCATGATATCGTGGGCTTGGTGCGTCGGTTGTTCCAGGTGAAAAAAGTCGGCCATGCGGGCACGCTCGATCCCGGGGCGGCGGGCGTGCTGCCCGTCGCGGTCGGGCGCGCCACGCGGCTCATCGAATACCTTGAGCACGCAGACAAATCGTATCGCGCCGAGCTCACGTTCGGCGTCGCGACGGATTCCGGGGATACGAGCGGGAACGTTTTGGAGCGCTGCGACACGTTTGATATGCCGAGTAGAGATGTTGTCGAAGAAACGCTTGCACGCTTCCGCGGCGCGATCACGCAAGTGCCGCCCGCGCATTCCGCCATCAAGATCGGCGGGCGGCGGGCGTATGAGCTCGTGCGCGAAGGCAAGGCCGTGGACATCCCCGCGCGTCATGTCACGATCCATGCGTTGACGCTGGCAGGTTATGACGCAGCACGACATCGTCTGCTGCTTGACGTGGACTGTTCGAGTGGCACGTATATTCGCACGCTCTGCTTCGATATCGGGCGCGCGGTCGGCTTGCCGGCCGTCATGAGTTTTCTCGTGCGCACGCGCGTGGGTGCCTTTCAATTAAAGGATGCGTTAACGCTCGAAGAGCTTGCAGCAGCGGGTACGGATGCGTTGCTCGCACCAGAAACGATGCTTGCCGCACTTCCGCGTTACGACTTGCCTCCCGCACGTGCGACGTCGTTTGTCAACGGCCTTTCCACGCATGACTTCCATATTGCGCAGTTACCAAAGGAAGTTGCAATCGTACGCGTCTATGGGGACGGCGTGTTTCTTGGTATCGGCCGCATCAACCATGCAGGCGCGACCGTCACGCCAGAGAAGGTCGTTGCCGACCAGCAGCGCACATCCAACAAATAACTTAGGAGCCTGAATTTATGCAGGTTTATCATAAACTCAAAGATTTTACGAAACAATTTCCACGTGTCGCGATCGCGCTCGGGATGTTCGACGGCGTCCACATCGGACACCAGAGCATCATCCGCCGCGCCGTCGAGCTTGCAGGTGTAGACGGCACGAGCGCGGTGTTTACGTTCAGCAATCATCCGATGTCTGTGCTGTCGCCCGCGCACATGCCGCTCCAGATCGGTACGGAAGCGCTGAAAGCGCAGCAAGCGGAGGAGCTTGGCGTCGACCTCTTCGTCAGCATCCCGTTCACGCGGGACTTCGCGCAGCGTACGCCGGAAGAATTTCTCGCGCTCTTGCGTGAGGACTTCGCGCCGCGCTACGTCGTCACGGGGCCGAACTATACGTTTGGCCAGAAAGGACGCGGCACGCAGCGCCAGCTCTTGCGCGAAGGCAGCGACTATGGCTTCCAAGCAGAAATCTGCCCCGCGATTTTGCGGGATGGCCGCCCCGTGAGCTCGACGCGCATCCGCGCCTTGATCGCGGACGGCAATCTCGCAGAGGCAAATGATTTCCTCGGCCATCCGTTCCGCGTCATCGAGCGCGTCATCCACGGCGACCGCCGCGGCCGCACGATCGGCTTCCCGACGGCGAACCTGCCGATCGGCGCGCACGCGGCCATGCTGCCGAATGGTGCGTATGCCGTGCGCGTGCGCGTCGGAGCCGCGTGGTATGGCGGCATGGCGAACATCGGCAGCAATCCGACGTTTGACGGCACGAACCGCCGCATCGAGGCAAACATCGCAGCGTTCGATGACGATCTTTATGATCAAGAGATCACGGTGGATTTCCTCGCGAAGCTCCGCGACGAGCAAAAATTTTCATCCGCCCTCGAGCTCGTGCGCCAGCTCAAGAAAGATCAGGCGAATGCGGAAAAAATTTGGCGCGGCGCGTTGTCTTGATGCTTGCACAGAAGTGCATCTTGTGGTATACTGCCTAATGTTTGAGACCACGGCACAGATTCCGGCGACTCCAGCCGTTTCCTTGCCGCTGGCGCATTTTTTAGAAACAGGAGGCTTTTCACATGCTGACGCAAGAAGCAAAACAGGAAATCATGGCAAAGTACGCGGTCCACGAGGGCGACACGGGCTCGCCAGAGGTGCAGATCGCCGTTCTGACGGCGCGCATCCAGTACCTCACGGATCATCTGAAGGTCCACAAGAAGGATCATCATTCCCGTCGCGGCCTGCTGAAGATGGTCGGCCATCGCCGCCGTCTTCTCAGCTACCTCTACAAGAAGGACATCGAGCGTTACCGCGCCATCATCGCAAAGCTCAACCTCCGTTCCACGGTCGAGCGCTGATTGCGAACATCGAACATCCTTTCGAGGCTGCTGTACGAAATCGTGCAGCAGCCTTTTTCTGTGGCTTTCCGTTGACAAGCGGCGCGTTTTCCATTAGCATAAAATGGATTGTTTGATTTTTGCGAAAGGAGACGATCATGCTCCGCATCACGAATGTTTCCGTTCCATTGGATGAAACGTCTGAAACGTCGTCACTCGCGGCGGTCGCGGCGCGGCGCTTGCGTGTGACGGCGCAGGACATCGCGTCCGTCGCGATCGTGCGCAAGACGCTCGACGCGCGGCGGTATCACGGCGCGCCGATTGCGTTCATCTATACGCTTGACGTTCTGTTACAAGACGCGAAAGTGGAAAAACGAATCCTCTCGCGTTTGCGCAAAGACAAGCACGTTGCGCTATGGCAAGAGCAACCGCACGAGCCCGTGCCGAGTTGTCCGCTCGCGGACGGCGAGCGTCGTCCCGTCGTCGTGGGTTTCGGCCCGGCCGGGATGTTTGCGGCGCTGACGCTGGCGCGGGCGGGTAGGTGTCCGCTCGTCTTGGAGCGCGGGCAGGATGTCGACACGCGCCATAAAGATATCGAACGCTTTTGGCGTGGCGGCGCGTTCTCACCGCAGTCAAACGTCCAGTTCGGCGAGGGCGGAGCAGGGACGTTTTCGGACGGCAAGCTTACGACGCGGTCGAATGATCCGCACATCGCGGACGTGATTGAAGCGTTCATTGCCGCGGGGGCGCCGGAAGAAATCCGTTACCTGCACAAGCCGCATATCGGCACGGATTTGCTTAGGACAATCGTCAAGAACATCCGCGAAGAAATCAAGCGCCTCGGCGGCGAGGTTCGCTTCTGTGCACAGGTCACAAGTTTGGAGTTGGCTGGTGGCGAACTTTCCGCGTTAATCGTCAACGGCGAGGAACGGATTGCAACGGATACCGCATTCTTCGGCATCGGCCACTCGGCGCGTGATACGTACGCGATGCTCTATGCGCAAGGCATTCAGATGGAGGCGAAAGCCTTTGCCATCGGTGTGCGCATCGAACATCCGCAAACCTTCATCGACCGTGCGCAATATGGTGTGGACGCAGGCGATCCGCGGTTGCCCGTCGCTGATTATGCGCTGACGTTTCAAGACCGCGTGACGGGGCGCGGGGCGTATTCCTTCTGCATGTGCCCAGGCGGTCATGTCGTCGCGGCGGCGTCAGAAACGGGGCGCGTCGTGACGAATGGCATGAGCGATTACGCGCGCGATTCCGGCGTGGCAAATGCGGCGCTGCTCGTGCAGGTCACGCCAGAGGATTTCGGCGCGGGCGTGCTCGGCGGCATCGCGTTCCAGAGGAAATACGAATCGCTCGCCTATGAAATCGCGGGGCGCAACTATTTCGCGCCCGTGCAATCGGTTGGCGATTTCCTCACGGGGAAACATGGCAGCACGGATTTCCTCGTTGCGCCGTCGTACCGTCCCGGCATTACGCCGTGCGACTTGCACGATTGTTTGCCTGATGTCGTGACCGCAACGCTCACGCACGCCTTGCCCCACTTCGGCAAGAAAATCCCCGGCTTTGACGCGCCCGATGTGCCGATGACGGGCATCGAGACGCGTTCGTCGGCACCGTGCCGCATCGTGCGCGACCGCACGACGTTCGTCGCGGCGAAAACGCCCGGCATTTACCCGATTGGCGAGGGCGCGGGCTATGCGGGCGGCATCATGAGTGCGGCCGTCGATGGAATGAAAGCGGTGTTGGCGCACCTTTCATCATTGCTTTGAAGATATTCCAATATCTTGAAATATAGAAACAACATAACGTTTTCAGAAGTTTTAGGGAGGAAAAATTTCCATGGCAAGACTTTTTGGAACGGACGGCGTCCGCGGAGAAGCGAATGTGACGCTGCTGCCGGAGATGGCGTATCGCCTCGGCCGCGCAGCGACGCTGTATTTCGGCAAGGAAGACGAGCAGCCGCTCATCCTCATCGGCCGTGACACGCGCATTTCTGGCGAGATGCTGGAAGCGGCGCTGACGGCGGGCATCTGCTCGGCAGGCGGCCGCGCCATGCTCGCGGGCGTCATCCCGACGCCGGCCGTCGCGTATCTCGCGCGCCGTCACAAAGCGAAAGCGGGCATCGTGATCTCGGCCTCACACAACCCGTTCCACGACAACGGCATCAAGTTCTTCGGCGGCGACGGTTATAAATTACCCGACGCCGTCGAGGACGAACTCGAGGCCATCGTGCACCAGCTCGAACAGAATGACACGCTGGCGCGTCCGTCGGGCGACAAGGTCGGCCACATCGAGTACCGTACGGATCTCTTGAACCAGTACATCGAGTTCGTGCTTTCGACGTGCAAAGAACGCTTCGATGGCATGAACATCGTGCTTGACTGCGCGAACGGCGCGTCCTACCAGGTCATGCCGCGCGTGCTGCGCGAGCTCGGCGCGAAGGTCAAAGTCATCCACGCGCTGCCGAATGGCGTGAACATCAACGACAAGTGCGGCTCGACGCATCTCGAGTCGCTGCAGCGCACGGTGCTCGAGACGCATGCGGATTTTGGCATCGCGCATGACGGCGACGCCGATCGTTGCCTCTGTGTCGACGAGAAAGGCCAGATCATCGACGGCGACCACATCCTCATCATGTGCGCGCAGGACATGATCAAAGCGGGCACGCTGCCGTACAATACGGTCGTCACGACGGTCATGGCGAACATCGGCTTTCACAAGGCCATCAAGGCGGCGGGCGGCCGCGCCGAGATTACGCAGGTCGGCGACCGCTACGTGCTCGAAAACATGCTGAAGAACGGCTACAAGATCGGCGGCGAGCAGTCCGGCCACATCATTTTCACGGACTACAGCACGACGGGCGACGGTCCGATCACGGCGCTGCAGGTGCTCTCGTCGCTGAAGCGCAGCGGCCGCAAGGCATCCGATCTCACGAATCTCATGACGACGTATCCGCAGCTCCTCGTGAATGTGAAAGTCGCAACGAAAGACGGATGGAAGACGAATGAAGCCATCAAGGCAGCCATCAAGAAGGGCGAAGAAGAGCTCGGCGGCGACGGCCGCATCCTCGTGCGTCCGTCCGGCACGGAGCCGCTGATCCGCGTCATGGCCGAAGGCCCCGACCAGGCGCAGCTTGATACGATTTGCAACGCCATTGCTGACGTCGTCAAAAAGGAGCAGGGCTGATGCGTCCCGTCATCATCCTCGCGAGTTTCGGCGTGCGCGACAAGGAAACGCGCGCGTGCACGATTGACAGCATCGCGTATGATTTGAAAAAGCGGTTCAAAGATTACGACATCGTTCAGGCGTTCACGTCGGCCTTCTTGCGCAAAAAAATTGCGGCAGACGAAGGCGTGACGATTCCTTCGTTAGAGGAAACACTGGAAAAGCTCGCAAACGACGGCTGTCCGAAAGTCTTGATCCTGCCGACGCATCTGACGGCAGGTGAGGAGTACGAAAAGAAAATCCGCGCAGCTTACGAAGTATATGCGGATCGCCTCGCAGACGTGCGCCTTGCAGGCCCGGTCTTCGAAAAGCCTGTGGACAACCAGCGCGTGCTGATGGCGCTCTTGCTCGACCTCCATGTCCACCCGGGCGAAGAGCTCGTGCTCATGGGCCATGGCTCGCCGCACACGCACAATCCCGTCTACGACAGCTTGCAAGCGTACATCGATGGCGAAGGCTTGCCAATCCACGTCGGCGTGCTCGAGCCGTCCGACCGTCCGAACTTCGATGACGTGCTCGCGCGTCTCGAGAAAACCGGTCACAAGCAAATTTTGCTCGCGCCGTTGCTGCTCACGGGCGGCACGCATGTGCAAGAGGATCTGGTAGGGGATGGCGAGGCGTCCTGGAAATCACGGCTCACAGCGGCAGGTTACGACGTGCGCGTGAGCCTGTATGGCCTCGGCGAATACCCGGCGTTCCGAGCGCTGTATGTGAAGCGTGCCGAGCGGATGCTCGGCGAAGCATAACTCATTGTTATCAATTTGCCGAAAATAGTCTACAATAACTTTTGTGCATAATTGAAATGCTAAGAAAATATTTCAAATTGTGCAAACAAAAATCTATAATAGAGTCTGTATGAGCTATGAGGTCGAAAAGCATCTCATAGCCCAAGCAATTTTTCCATTCTATGATATTTGAAATTCCAAAATGAGGTGAGTGTATGTCAGAACCCGTTACGACAAACCCCTTTATCATCATGCTGATCAACATGACGGTCGTCTTTGCCGTCCTGATCGCTCTGGGGCTCGTCATCAACCTGATCCACTACGTCGATCCGACGAAGCCGAAAGAGGAGAAGGAAGCGCCGAAGGCAGCTCCCGCAGCGCCTGCCCCTGCACCTGCTCCCGTCGTGGAGGAAGGCGTGCCGCAGGAAGTCGTCGCCGTCATCGCCGCTGCGCTCATGAGCTATGGCTATGGGCCGCAGCAGATCCGCGCCGTGCGTCCGATCGAGCGCAATGGCTGGAAGCGTTCCGGCCGCACGTTCGGCGTCACGCAGACGCTTGACTGAGCGGGAAGGGAGGAAACACCATGGAACTTTTGAATGCATTTATCATTTCGTTGCAGGCCGTCTGGGCGGACAGCGGTTTCGCGTCGTTCACGGTCGGCAACGGCATCATGATCCTCGTCGGCATCGTGCTGCTGTACCTTGCCATCGCGAAGGAATTTGAGCCGCTGCTCCTCGGCCCGATCGCGTTCGGCTGCATCCTTGCGAACTTCCCGAACACGGGCTTCCTCGATCAGATGGGCGTCATGATGGCCATCAACTTCGGTATCAAATTCGAGATTTTCCCGCCGCTCATCTTCCTCGGCATCGGCGCGATGACGGACTTCGGCCCTCTCCTCGCGCGTCCGTCGACGCTGTTCCTCGGTGCAGCGGCACAGATCGGCGTCTTCGTCTCGCTCGTCGGCGCCATGATGCTCGGCTTCACGGAGAAGCAAGCTGGCGCCATCGGTATCATCGGCGGCGCAGACGGCCCGACGGCCATTTATCTGTCCTCCGTCATGGCACCGGAACTCCTCGGCGCCATCGCCGTCGCGGCGTATTCGTATATGTCGCTCGTCCCGCTGATCCAGCCGCCGGTCATGAAGCTTCTCACGTCGCAGAAAGAGCGCGAGGTCGTCATGGAGCAGCTGCGCCCCGTCACGCGTTTCGAGCGCATCTGCTTCCCGGTCATCGCCGCGATCCTCATCAGCCTCCTCTTGCCGCCGATCGCATCGCTCCTCGGCATGCTGATGCTTGGCAACCTCTTCCGTGAGTCCGGCGTCATGGATCGCCTCTCCGATACGGCGCAGAACTCGCTCTGCAACATCGTCACGATCTTCCTCGCTACGGGCACGGGCATGACAATGAGTGCAGACAAGTTCCTCACGGCGCAGACGCTCGAGATCATCTTCCTCGGCCTCGTCGCGTTCATCTTCGGCACGGCGGGCGGCGTCCTCTTCGGCAAGATCATGTGCCGCGCTTCGGGCTGGAAGATCAACCCGCTCATCGGCTCGGCCGGCGTCTCGGCCGTCCCGATGGCCGCGCGCGTCAGCCAGGTCGTCGGCATGAAGGCGAAACCGGGCAACTATCTGCTCATGCACGCCATGGGCCCGAACGTCGCCGGCGTCATCGGCACGGCCGTCGCCGCTGGTACGATGCTCGCGATGATGAAGTAAGCACAATTGCATACCGGCTTTTGGTAAAGACAAGAGCAACGTAAATTGATACGCTCCCCTTCGATAGGACGATGAAAATCAAAGTCCTATGAAGGGGAGCGTATTTTATGTGATGAACATTCTCGCTCTTTTGGGGAATAAAAAATCGCTGGCTGCAAAGGGGGTGCAGCCGACGAATCGCAGAAAAAGGTAAAGGAGTTTGGGGGATTGGGGAAGTCAGAATGCGAAAATCAGGCTCGAGAAGTAGGCCGTGCGGTTGTAGTTCGCGCGCGAGTCGCCTGCAATCGGATTGCCGTTGAAGATGTAGTTCTGGAGCTGGATATTTTTGCCGAGGTGGAACCAGAGCTGCGCTTCGAGGCCTTTCATGCCCGGCTTCTCCGAGCCGTTGACGACGCTCGACATGATGAGCGCATCGGAGCCGAGGTAGCGGTAGCCGAGCGCCGCGCCCCACGGACGGCTGCCCCACGGGCTGCCATTGTACGTGAGCTTCACATTGTACGCTTTGTTCTGGAAATGCTGGCTGCCGAGCGAGTAGAACGCCGTGAGGTCGAGATTTTTCGCGAGGTTCTGGCGGAAGTCCACGCACCAGATGCCGAGATTGCCGGAGCCATTGTCATACGCGCGCGAATGTTTGAGTGTGTAGTATCCAAGGCCGGCAGACGTCTTGTCCGTGAACTGGTGCTCGAGCGACGCGCCGTAAGCGTAGAGGCCGTGATCTTCGAAGCCCGTTTCCGTGGTGCTGTCTTTCAGGTAGTCGCCGATGCCGCCGCCGCGACGGAAGTAGCCGGACCAATCCGAGGACAGGTCACCGACTTTTTCATGGACGCGGCCGCCATACGCTTTGATCGAAGTCTTGCCGACCTTGTAATCGAGCTCCGCGCCCTTCACGCGCGCATTGCCGACGTAGCCGCTCTGCAGCCCCGGCGTGAAGAGGCCGAGCGTGACATCCGAGCCCGTGAAGAGCGGGCCTTTCGCATAGAGCTGATAGAGCATATTGGAAACTTTGTGGTTGTGTGCGCCGTAAGCATCGGAAAATTCTTCCTCGCCGTTGAGGCCGTTGTCGTTCGTACCCCATTTCGTATCGATGCCGGCATGGACGTTCCACTTTTCATTGACAGCGGCATCGACATTGAGGAAAAGTTCTTTTTCCCACCATGTCGAATCTTCATGGTTGCCTTTCATCGCTTTCTGCGCGAAGATGCCGCTCCACTTCACGTTGTCGGCATGCTTTTCGAGGTTCGCGACGCGGACGCCGAGCGTGTTGAGCTCGTTGGCGAATTCGGCGGCAAGCTTGTCGATTGCAGCCTTGTCGGCAGTGGAGACGTCGCTTTTTGCCATGGCCTTCGCGACCATCTGCGCCATTTCGTAGCGCGTGATGGGCTTGTCGCCTTGGAACGTGTCATCACCGTAGCCTTCGATGACTCCATCGGCCGCGAGCTGGGCGACCGCATCGTACGCCCAATGGCCTTCCGGCACATCCGAGAACGGATTCGCTGCAGCGAAGCAGCTCGCACTCGTGCCGATGACGAGCGCCGAGACGGCCGCAGCAACCAAGTGTTTCTTCTTCATGATGATCTTCCCCTCCATAAAAGGATCTACAATATATGATAGAGAATGATATGGAATTAAAAAGAACAATTCCTTATATGATAAAAGCATACTATAAAGGGATTATCTTGTCAAGAATAAAATATATCTTTTTAAATATGACATACAAAAACTTTTTCAAAAATTGACATATCTTTTTGTTGACAGGATAGCACCAATAAGATATAATAAGGACAGTCAGCAAGAGATGTCCAAAACAAGAACATCGGAAGCCATCATTTCTAAACAAATCTATTCAATAGGAGGAGTTCATCATGAACATCTATCTCGTCTGCAATGCCGGCATGTCGACGTCGATCCTCGTCAAGAAGATGCAGGAAGCGGCAGCAAAACAGAACATCGATGCGCGCATCGAAGCATTCTCCGTCGAAGTCCTCGACGAGCGCGTCGACACGGCCGACTGCGTGCTGCTCGGCCCGCAGATCCGCCACATGCTCAGCGATGTCAAGAACGTCGTGAACGGCAAGTGCCCGGTCGATGTCATCGACATGCGCGACTATGGCATGATCCGCGGCGACAAGGTGCTCGCGAAAGCGATGAAGATGGTGGAAGCGAAATAAGCTTCTACTATATGGGAAACATTCTTTAGGGGGAAAGAACAAATGAATTCCGTTGTGGAAAAGTTTGAGCAGGTGATGATGCCGATCGCCGGCAAAATCTCGAGCAACAAATATCTGCTCGCCATGCGTGACTCGTTCTCGATGCTATTGCCGTTCATCATCGTCGGCTCGTTCTTCGGCATCATCGAATGGGTCGTGCTCGATCCGTGGGGCACGATCATGGGCCCCGACGGCCTCGGCCTCGGCAAGACGTTCACGGGCCTCGACCAGACGAGCGACGCGTACAAGGTTTCGTCGTTCGTCGGCACGATGCAGATGCTCCAGGGCCTCTGCAACAACGTCGTCACGGTTGGTTTCGGCGTCTTCTCGTTCCTGCTCGTCGCAGCATTCGCGTACCGCCTCGGCGGCATCTGGGGCGGCGACAAGTTTTCAACGGCTCTCACGGCCATCGGTGCCTTCATCATCGTGACGCCGCAGCAGATCGTGGGCAAGGCCGGCGACAAGATGGGTGCGTTCAGCCTCGATTACTTCGGCAACAAGGCCGTCCTCACATCCATCATCGTCGCGACGGTCGCGGCGTGGATGTTCGTGAAACTCTCGAAGAATGAGAAGATCCGCATCAAGATGCCGGAGACGGTGCCGCCTGCAGTCTCGCAGTCGTTCGCCGTGCTCGTTCCGGTCTTCGTCACGCTCTTCACGTTCACGGTTTTCTCGACGATTCTCTCGAATTGCCAGTTCTTCGGCAAGGCCGCGCTCAACGACCTCATTTACGCCATCATCCAGGCGCCGCTCATGGGCTTTTCGCAGGGCATCGGCTTCTCCATCCTCTACCAGCTCATCGTTTGGTTCTTCTGGTGGTTTGGCATCCACGGGCACAATGTCACGGCGGCCATCCAGAACATGGTCTACATGCCCGCGCAGCTCGCGAACCAGGCCGGCGATGCCGCGTATGTCTTCTCGAATGGTTTCTTCGAGGCCGGCCTCATGCACATCATGGGTCTCGTCATCGCGATCTTCATCTTCTCGAAGAAGGACAGCTGGCGCGCCGTCGCGAAGCTCGGCTTTCCAGCCATGCTTTTCAACATCCAGGAACCGATTGCTTTCGGTTTGCCGATTGTGCTGAACCCAATTCTCCTGATCCCGTACATCCTTGCACCGCTCGCGAACACGGTCGTCGGCTGGCTCGCGATTTCCATGGGCCTTGTCCCCATTTTCAAATATGTCGTTCCTTGGACGATGCCACTGTTCTTCGGCGCGACGATCGGCACGGGCTCGATCGCCGGTGGTATCTTGCAGGTGATCTGGCTTGTGATGGACGTCTTCATTTACGCGCCGTTCGTCATCGCGTCGAACAAGATCAAAGATGAGGAAGCAGAGGAGGAAGCCTGATGGACGAGAAAACGGTAGAACAATCGATGCAGCTCATCCTGCATTCTGGCACGGGCCGCTCGATGGTCATCGAAGCCGTGCGTGACATGCTGAAAGACGGTGACGTCGCTGCTGCGAAGAAGAAGATCGAAGAGGGCGGCAAGGAAATCGGACAGGCGCATGACATCCAGACGGCCATGATGTCGGCGGAGTGCGACGGCCAGCCCGTGGAGAAATCCATTTTGCTGATTCACGCGCAAGATCATTTCATGACGGCGCTCGCTGTGCGTGACATGGCGAATCTCATGGTCGAGATGTATGCGAAACTGCATGAAAAGACGGAGGCACAGGCATGAGCGTATCATATCGCTTTCCTTCGAACTTCTGGTGGGGCGCAGCGACATCTGGTCCGCAGGCCGAAGGGCGCTTCCACAAGGCACACCGGAGCGTGTTTGACTATTGGTTCGACACGGAGCCGACGGCGTTCTTCGATGGCGTCGGCCCGAATGTCGCGTCGAACTTCTACAACGACTACCGTGCAGACATCGCGCTCATGAAAGAGATCGGCCTGAACTCCGTGCGCACGTCCATCCAGTGGACGCGCCTCATCAAGGATTTCGAGACGGGCGAGACGGATCCCGATGGCGTGCGGTTTTACAACAACGTCATCGACGAGTTCGTGCGACAGGGCATCCGCCCCGTGCTGAACCTCCATCACTTCGACCTGCCGGTCGAGCTCTATGAGAAATACGGCGGCTGGGTGTCGAAACATGTTGTCGATCTGTTCGCGCTATTCGCGAAGCGTTGCTTCGAGCTGTTCGGTGATCGCGTGAAGGATTGGATCACGTTCAACGAGCCGATGGTCGTCGTCGAGGGCGAATATCTTTACGAATTCCATTATCCGAAGCTCGTCGATGGCAAAAAAGCGTGTCAGGTGCTCTACAACCTGAACCTTGCGTCGGCAAAAGCCATCGCGGAATTCCGCAAGTCGTCCTGCGCGCAGCTTGGCGGCCGCATCGGAATCGTGCTGAACCTCACGCCCGCATATCCGCGGAGTGATCAACCGGAAGATGTTGCGGCTGCAAAGTTTGCAGAAGATTACAAAAATAATTCGTTCCTCGATCCTGCCGTGCATGGTTATTTCACAAAAGATCTTGTCGACGTGTTGAAGACCGATGGCGTGCTCTGGGAAAGCACAACGGAGGAGCTCGAACTCATCGCAAAGAATACGGTCGATTTCCTCGGCATCAACTACTATCAGCCGTTTCGCGCGCAGCGCCGCGAGATCCCGTACGACGACGCGCAAGGCTGGTTGCCGGAAAAGCATTTCCAGCAGTACCACATGCCGGGCTGCCGCATGAATCCCTATCGCGGCTGGGAAATCTATCCGAAGGCTATCTATGATATTGCGATCCATGTACGTGATCACCTTGGCAATATCCCGTGGTACATTTCCGAAAACGGCATGGGTGTCGAAGGGGAAGAGCGCTTCCGGAACGCGGACGGCTTCATCGAGGATGATTACCGCATCGACTTCATCAAGGAGCATCTCCAGTGGCTGCACAAGGCCATGCAAGAGGGGGCGAACTGCTTTGGCTATCACCTCTGGACGCCGATTGACTGCTGGTCGTGGTCGAATGCGTACAAGAACCGCTATGGCCTCATCGCGCTCGACCTCGTGACGCAGGAAAAGACGATCAAGAAGTCGGGCCGTTGGATGCATGATGTCATCCAGAATCATGGCTTTTGAACATATTTTCTTGAATCATAAGGAAGCATGAATCGCTTTTCTTTGACTGTTTGTGTATAATAAGAAATATGTTGATTCAGGAGGAAGGTTCATTCATGCTGAAATATGAGGCAATCGCAAAAGAATTGCGCGATAATATCGTGAACGGCGTCTACTCGCCGGGGCAGCAGCTCGCGCTCGAAAAGGAAATGTGCGAGCAGTACGGCGTCAGCCGCATCACGATCAAACGCGCCGTCGACGAGCTCGTGAAACAAGGGCTCGTCGTGAAGCGCCGCGGCTCTGGAACGTTCGTGAAATCTCTTGAGGATCAGGACGTGAAGGAGCTCAGCATGGCGAATCAGTTTAATGGATTCGCTGCGACCCATAAAGATCATGATGTGAAGTCAAAGATCTTGCGGTTCGATATCGTGCATCCGGAGAAAGATATTGCTGCAAAGCTTCAGATCACGGAAGATGATTTCATTTATGATATCATCCGCGTACGTTCTCTTGATGGCGAGCCGATCGTCATCGAATACACCCAGATGCCGATCCAGCTCATCCCGGGACTGAAGCGCAGTGTGCTGGAAAAATCAATTTATAGTTTCATCGAAAATGAGCTGAAGTTCAAGATCCAGTCCGCGCATCGCACGGTGCGCGCCGTCATGCCGACGGAAGAAGAAAAGCAGGAGCTCGCCATCGAAGGCGTCCTGCCGCTCCTCGAAGTCGAGCAGGTTGCATTCCTCGACGACGGCCGCCCATTCGAATTTTCCATTTCCCGCCACCGCGGAGACCGCAACGTCTTCCGCTCGGTCAGCATTCGCTGAGCCTTTTTGCGATGCGGTAAAACATCATTCGTTTCCAGTTTCAGGGATTGCCAATCCATTTTGGATTTTGGCGATCTCTTCTGTTGTAAAGAGGTCGACGAGGGGACTGCCGTTCCATGACCGTCTGGAGCAGGCGGTTCCGTTCTTCCTAGTCATCGGTCGGCATGAGCTGGGGATCGAGAATCTTTGCGACTTTCCCTTTGAGGAAGGCCGCGATTTTTTTGCTCTAGCCTGTGTGGGATGCGTGCCGCCAAAGGCGTAGTCTGCGTTCGTGAGCAGCGGAGCGTCATCGTTGAGCGCGATGTAGTGGACGGCGGCATCACCTTTTGCGTGAAGGCGGTCGACAGCAGCCGCAATCCATGGCCTGACGTTTTACAATATGCCGGCGCCAGCAGCGGATCCCGCGCGCGTTGACGATTTTGAGCGTTACTACGGTGACGGCGGCCTGCTCAACGCTGCGTATTCGACGGGATGCGAATGGCGAAGATTTCGAGGTCGATCTGACAGACGTCGCGAAAAGCACGGAGCCGCAGCTCGTGACGCTGCTGTTCTCTGAGTTCAAAGGCAAGAACGGCGGCACGTTCGACAAGAGCGCTGTGCAGCATTTCGCCATCTGCTGCAATACGATCGGCGATGCGGGCGTGGATTCGCACATCTACTTTGATGATATCCGTGCGGTCAAAAAACAAGCACGCCCCGTGAGCGTTTTCACGATTCGTGCTTGTAAAACATCATTGTTCCATTTCTTCGGAGATCGCGAGGTTCGCTTGAAGCTGCGCGATCTCTTCTGCTGTGAAGAGGGCGACGGGCGATTCTTTTTCCATGACGGTCTGAAGCATGCGGCTTTGTTCTTCCTGGTCGTCCGTCGTAAGGCGCTGAGGGTCGCTCGCGGCGCGCGTGAGCGTGATGGCTTTCTGCTGCGCTTCAGCGTAAGCTTTCGTCTTTTGCAGCATGGCCGTCGCGAGATCGTAATTCGCATCGTGGAGCTCGAGCGGCGGGGCGCTGGTGGCGATTTTCGCTGTCAGCGCCTTTTCGTCTTCCTCGAGTTGCTTGAGACGCACATACGCTGTCTGGATGCTGATGTTGTCTTCCTTGAAGTCTTCAAGAATCTGATGATACCAGCGCCAGTTGTGATCGAGGTCTTTGACGTTTTTCTGATAGTCCGTGTACCAGGTCGCGAAAATCTGCTGCTGCTGGAAGATGTCATATTTTTGCTCGTCCGTCATGACTTCCTGCTTCGGCGCGTGCGGGAAGAAAAGATACGAGGCGATGCCGAGCACGGCGAGCGTCACACAGAAGCACGCATAGACTTTTTTGTTCGGAAGGTAATGATAAAGCAGAATTAGAAGAACGATGAGAATGGCGGCGAGAAGATAAATGAGCATGATGCGTCCTTTCGCGATATTCATAGTTCGGATGGAATTGCGCTTTCTGATGGTATTTTACCACAATTCTTGAATGCCCGCATGGAAACGGTTATAATAAAGCCATTCTTTGAATGGGAAGGGCGTGCTCTTCATGAAGAAGCAGGCGATTCGCACGTTCTGGCATCTGTTCCGCGGATACTGGAACTCCGAACATAAATGGAAGGCGCGCGGGCTTTTGGCGTTCGTTATCGGGCTGAATTTCGCCTCGGTGTATTTGCTCGTCCGCATCAACAGCTGGTACAACGAGTTTTATAATGCCTTGCAGCAGTACGCGCAGGAGAGTTTCTGGCCGCTCGTCGGCGAGTTTACGGCGCTTGCGTTCCTCTACATCCTCATCGCCGTCTACGCGATCTACCTGCGGCAGATGCTCCAGATCCGCTGGCGCACGTGGATGACGGACCGCTACCTCGCGGGCTGGATGAAGCATCAGGTCTACTATCGCCTGCAGGTGCTCGGGAGCGACACGGACAACCCGGACCAGCGTATCAGCGAGGACATCAACCAGTTCGTGACGCTGACGCTGCAACTGCTCTTGGGCTTCCTCAAACAGCTGACGACGCTCGGCGCGTTCGGCGTCGTGCTCTGGAATCTTTCGGGTGCTTTCACGGTGCCGCTCGGCAGCCATGAGTTCGTCATCTACGGTTACATGTTCTGGTTTTCGCTCGTCTACTCGATCCTCGGCACGATCGGCGCGCATCTTGTCGGGCGGCGGCTCATCGGGCTGAATTTTGACCAGCAGCGCTTCGAGGCGGATTTCCGTTTTCACATGATGCGCGTGCGCGAAAACAGCGAGAGCGTGGCGTTTTATCGCGGCGAGGGCGCGGAGACCGTCGGTTTCAAAGAGCGCTTCGCGCACGTGATTTCAAATTACTGGCAGCTCATGCGCCAGACGAAGCTCCTCAATTTCTACGTCAATGGCTACGCCCAACTCGCGATCATCGTGCCGCTCGTGCTCGCGGCTCCCAGGTATTTCGGCGGGGCGATGCAGCTTGGTGGCCTCATGCAGACGGTCAGCGCGTTTGGCCGCGTGCAGGATGCGCTGTCGTATTTTGTCGAGTCGTACGACACAATCGCCCAGCTCGCCGCCGTCGTGCAGCGACTCGCGACGTTCACGGAGCACATGGAAACGGCCGGGGCGCTTGCGGACGGCGTGACGCATGTGGTGGCAGTACGTGTCGGCGGCGTTGGCGATGCTGCGTCTGGCCTTGGCCGTGGCGTTGTCGGCAACGGTGATAAGGCGGCGCAGGCTGCCGCGGGCGCGCTGGCGCTGACGCGCCTCGACGTCGCGCTGCCGGACGGCCGCCGCCTGATGCGCGATTGCACCGTGACGCTACCCAAGGGCAGCCGCGTGCTCGTGACAGGCGCGTCGGGCGCGGGCAAGTCGACGCTCCTGCGCACGCTCGCGGGCATCTGGCCGTACGGCAGCGGCCGCGTGACGATGGGGAAAGGGAGCCGTGCGCTCTTCCTGCCGCAGCGCCCGTACCTGCCGCTCGGCAGCCTGCGCCGTGCGCTCGCGTATCCGAGCACGGTGGCGGGCACGGACGCGGAGCTCGCGGACGCGCTCCGCGCCGTCGGCCTCGGGCAGCTCACGAGCAAGCTCGACACGGTCGATGACTGGAGCCGCATCCTGTCGCTCGGCGAGCAGCAGCGCCTGGCGTTCGCGCGCGTGCTGCTCGTGAAGCCCGACTGGGTCTTCCTCGACGAGGCGACGAGCGCGCTCGACGAGCCGCGCGAGCAGGCGATGTACGAGCTCCTGAAGGCGCGCCTGCCGGAGATCAGCATCGTCAGCGTCGGCCACCGCTCGACGCTCTTCGCGCAGCACGACGAGGAGTTGCACCTCGCGGGCGACGGCGGCTGGCGCTTGCAGCCCATCGGCTGACGCGCCCCTTGAAAATTTTTTGCAAAAGCAACCAACGCCCGGCGGGATTTTCTCGTCGGGCGCTTGAATTTCTACCGTCCATGCGATAGTATGAAAGGGCATGAATTCATAGGAGGATCTTCATCATTGAGTGAAAACAAGACCGTCGTCGTCGGCATGAGCGGCGGCGTCGACAGTTCGCTGACGGCGGCGCTCCTGAAAGAACGCGGCTACGACGTCATCGGCGTGACGATGCGGCTCGCAGACGAGAGCCGCGATTTTGTGGAAAATGATCGCGGCTGCTGCTCTTTATCCGCCGTCGACGATGCGCGGCGCGTCTGCGAGATCATCGGCATCCCGCACTACACCATGGATTTCCAGGCGCTGTTCCGAAAGACCGTCATCGAGGATTTCCTCTCGGAATACGCGAAAGGCCGCACGCCGAATCCCTGCATCCGCTGCAACCGCTTCGTGAAGTTCGGCGGACTGCTCACGCGCGCGTTCGAGCTCGGCGCGAACTACGTCGCGACGGGACATTATGCGCGGATTGAACAAAACGCTTCGGGGCGCTGGCTGCTCAAAAAGGGCATCGACGCGCAGAAAGACCAGGCGTATGCGCTCTATCATCTCGACCAGCACAGCCTCGCGCACTTCCTCATGCCGCTCGGCGATTACCATAAGACCGAGACGCGCCGGATGGCGGAAGATCGGCATCTGCCTGTCGCGCACAAGCCGGACAGCCAGGAAATCTGCTTCGTGCCGGATGACGATTACAAACGGTATCTGAAAGAACATGCGCCCGCGTGCCTGCACCCGGGCGACATCGTCGATGCCGACGGCCACGTGCTCGGCCATCATGCCGGCGTTCCGCTCTACACGATCGGCCAGCGCAAAGGCCTCGGCATCGCAGCCGAGCATCCGCTTTACGTCGTGCGCCTTGACATGGCGAAGAACCAGGTCGTCGTCGGCGGGGCGGAGGATGTGTTTGCCAAAGGGCTTATCGCGAGCGACCTCAACTGGATCGCGGTGGATGAATTCACGAAGCCGATGAACATGACGGCAAAAGTCCGCTACGGCAAGCGCGAAGGCGCGGCACGCATCGAGCCTATGGAAGGCGGCCGCGTGCGCGTGACGTTTGCCGAGCCGCAGCGCGCCGTCACGCCTGGGCAGTCCGTCGTCTTCTACGATGGTGATGTCGTCGTGGGCGGCGGGCTGATTGATGAAGCATTGTAAGAGCTTGTGACGGACGTTTCAAAAAAGCAATGAGGTGGAAACAATGCTTAGAAGTTGGAAGCAGCGGCTGATCGCCGCCGTGGTGGTGCTTGTCGTGCTCGCAGCGGGCGGCGCGTGGCTCTACGTGTCGCATCATGCGCGGACGCCGGAGTATGCGATGGAAAAGATCACGCAGTCGCTCGAGAAGCACGATGCGGACACGTTTTTCCAGTATGTCGACGTCGACGGCGTGCTCGACGCGTCGTATGCGGATTTCATGAGCGGCGCCATCCAGACGGAGCAGCCGATGAACGAGGAAGCGAAAGCGGCGGTCGAGAGCTTTGCCTCGATGGTGAAAGCGCCCGTCGTGAAGAGCTTCCGCGACGCCATCCAATCGTACGTCGCGACGGGCAGTTGGCCTGCTGCCACGGGCGAGGAGACGGAGGCGCTCCTCGACCCCTCCGTCGCCCTGCAGAAAGCGGGGCTCACCGGCGTTACGCTGCAAGGCATCGACCGCGTGGAACGGCACGCGGAAGATGACAGCGCCGTGGCGATGGTGCGCGTGCGCCTGCCGGAATCCGACGAGGACTTCGTGCTGCGCGTCTTGCTCACGCCGGCAGGCGACGGTCCTTACCGCGTGACGGCCATCGAGAATTACCGCGACTACGTCGTCATGCTCGCGAAAGCGCGCCGCTCGAAAGTCGACGCATATCTCACGGAAACGGCGTCCATCGTCGCGCAGCACGAGACGGCGATGCGCGAAGCGGAGACGCAGCGCGCGGAAATCCTCTCGGCGGGCACGCTCGGGAGCAGCGCAACGCGGCAAGCGCTCAAAGACCTCATGGAACAGACGATCCTGCCAGACTGGCAGGCGCGCAAAGCCGAGCTTGAGGCCACGGATGTGCCGGAGGCCGCGACGGCGCTCCATCGCCTGCGCCTGCGCATCTGCGACCTTTACATCGGCTATGCGGAAGGCTATGCGGCCTGGATGTCGGACAAGAAGGCCGCGACGATCCGCGACGCGGAGCAGAAGCTCAAACAGGCGAAGACGCTCGAGCAGGAAGAAAAATTTTTGACGAAACGGATCGGGGGAGCATCATGAAGCGGAATGCCTGCTGCTTTGGGCTCGGCCTGCTGCTCGTGCTCGTCTGCGCGGTCCTCGTGCTGATCGGCGGCGTCGCGGCGGCGAAAGCGAAACCTTTGCCAGGCGTGCGCGCGGAGGACTTTTCCTCGCACGGCATCGCGCTCGGGCAAGAGGTATCGGAAAAGCAGTTGACAAAGGCCTTCGGCAAGCTGCTCTACGACGACGACCTCACGCGCTGGGGCGTGCCGCTCCGGCGCTATACGTTCAAAAACGACGTGCGCGTTTTCGCCCAGCGGCAGACGAATCGCGTCGTGGAAATCGTGCTCGAAAAGCAGGCCGTCCGCGCGCGCGGCGGCGTGCGCTACGGCGCGACATCGTATTATGTGCAAAAAACCTACGGCAAAGCGGAACGCGTGAATCTCGACGGCGCGGCCTGCTTTATCTATACGAACGCTGAAGAGGCGACGCAGCGTCTCATCTGTACTGTCGATCATGACGATGGCAGCCTCACGGAACTGCGGCTGACGACGCTCCCGCTGACGGAAGAAGAAGCGAATGACTGGGCGGCGCGCGGACTCCTGCGGAATGAGGATGATGCAGAGGGCGATGCGACAGATATTCTCATCGAGAACGCTGCGATTGACACGAGCGCGCTGCCGGAAAGCGGCGATGACGTGCCGCGCCTCGGAGGGCTCCTGCCATGACGACACGGATGCTCTGCCACCGCGGCCTCCGCTATGCCGGTATCACGCTCGGCTGTCTCATCGCGAGCTGCTCGATCAATCTCTTCCTCGTGCCGTCGCACATGCTGACGGGCGGCGCGACGGGCATCGCGATCATCGTCTACTATCTCACGGGCCTCCCCATCGGCTTGCAGACGTTCGCGTACAACATCCCGCTTTTGGCGGCGGCCTGGCGGCTCATGGGGCGGCGCTACACGATCGACATCATCATCGGCACGGGTATCTTCTCCGCGTGCCTCGACGCGACGCGGTTTTTGAATGCCTATGCGCCGCTTAATGACTATATGCTCGCGGCGATTTTCGGCGGTGTGTTCAATGGCCTCGGTTACGGCCTCGTCTTCCGCATGAATGGCAGCACGGGCGGCTTTGACATCATCGGCGCCATTGTGAAGAAATATTACTCGCTCGGCATGGGCTCCGTCATCTTCGGCTTCAACTGCGTGCTCATGTGCATCGCGGCCTTCCTCCTCGGCGTCGCGCCGGCCATGTTCACGATGATCTGCATGTACGTGAACGGCACGATCACGGACAAGGTCGTCGCGGGCTTCCAGCGCCGCAAGGCCGTGCTCATCGTCTCCGACCAGGCGCAGGCCATCGCGGATGTCATCCTCTCGGAACTCTCGCGCGGCGTGACGTTCCTGCACGGGCAGGGCGCGTTCACGCGCAAGGAAAAAGACGTCATCCTCGCTGTCGTGAACCTCACGCAGATCGCGAAGGTGAAGCTCCTGACGCACGCGATCGACCCGACAGCGTTCATGCTGATCATTTCGGCGAATGAAGTCGAAGGCCCGGGCTTCTCGCAGCCGGGCAAGCGTATCCTCGACCGCTTCGACGCACGGCGCGACGAGGTGCATGCGGAAGAACTGAAAGAAACAAGAACCAGACGTTAGGAGGCCTCGCTCTTGCACATCACCTATTTGCTGAACAGCGGCTTCGCCGTGGAACTCGCGGACACGCTGCTTGTTTTCGACGCCTACGACGATCCTTCGCATTCGCTCGACGCGATCCTGGCGAAGCACGCATTTGGCCGCGTCTATTTCCTCGCCTCGCACAGCCATTATGACCACTTCAATGGCGACTTGCTGAAGCGGTACGCGCCGCAGGCGACAGCGTTCATCCTGTCACACGACATCCGCCACACCGTCGGCGCACGGAAATTGCCGGGTGAAAAAATCGTCTGGATGGACGATTATTCGTCTTGGCACGATGACGCGCTCTCGGTTGAATCCTTCAGCTCGACGGACATCGGCACGTCGTACCGCGTGACGGCGGAAGATGTCACAATTTTCCACGCCGGCGACTTCAATTTCTGGGATTGGACCGGCGACACGCATGAGAACCGTATGCTCGCGGCGAACGGCTTCCACAAGCAGCTCAAGCGCATGCAGGGGATGACGGCGGACATCGCGTTTTTCCCGGTCGACGGGCGCCTCGAATCCACGATGGCGAAAGGCGCGGAAGAATTCTGCGCCGCCACCGATGTGAAAGCGCTCGTGACGATGCACAGCGTCGGCTTCCCGAGCTGGCATCCACGGAAAGAATTTTTCCGCGTCGGCCACGAGATCCCCGTCTGGTCGCCCGTGACGCCCGGCGAGTCAAAAGAATTTGCGAAAACAGGAGAATTCCGATAAAATGAAGCTTGTTGATTTTTTGAAACGAACCAGCGTTTTCGTTTTTGCGCTGTGCCTCGGCGCAGCCACATGTTTTGCATCTACGAAAACGGCACAAGATGAAGGAGCAATTACCATGTCAAACACCCAGAACCGCATCGCTGTCATCGAGACGAACCTCGGCACGATGGAGCTCGAGCTCTTCGAGGACAAGACGCCGATCACGACGAAGAATTTCATCGACCTCGCGGAGAACGGCTTTTATGACGGCGTCATTTTCCATCGCGTCATCGACGGCTTCATGATCCAGGGCGGCGACCCGACGGGCACGGGCATGGGTGGCCCCGACTACACGATCGAGGACGAGTTCCTGCCGGAGCTCCAGTTCACGGGCGAAGGCATCCTCGCCATGGCAAATACCGGCATGCCGCACACGGGCGGCAGCCAGTTCTTCATCACGCTCGCCGCGACGCCGTGGCTGAACGGCCACCACACGATCTTCGGCAAGCTCCTCAAAGGCGCGGACGTCCTCCACAAGATCGGCAGTACGAAGACAGGCTTCCAGGATCGCCCCGTCGATGACGTCGTGATGGAGCACGTGACGATCAAGAGCGCGGAGTGACGGCCTACACCTACATCGTGCGCTGCGCCGACGGCACGCTCTACACGGGCTGGACAGACGACATCGAAAAACGAATCGCCGCGCACAACAGCGGCCATGGTGCGAAGTACACGCGCACGCGCCTGCCCGTCACGCTCGTGCACGTGGAGCAGTTCGACACCAAGGAAGCGGCCATGAGCCGCGAGTGGCACATCAAGCGCTTGACGCGCGCGCAGAAGTTGGCGCTCGTTGACAAGGAAAACGAAACTACCTATAATAAATAGGTTCATACAAACGAAAGAAGGATGAATTCCATGGCAGACAAGAAAGTCCTTGTATCGCAAGAAGGCTATGACGAACTCGTCGAAAAACTCAACAATCTCAAGAGCGTCAAACGCCTTGAGATTGCCGCCCGCCTGAAAGCCGCCATCGCGCTCGGCGACCTCTCCGAGAACTCGGAGTACGATGACGCGAAGAACGAGCAGGCATTCAACGAGGGCGAGATCCTCGAACTGGAAGCGAAAATCCGCAACGCGCAGATCATCGAGAAGGGCACGGGCGAAGTCGTGCAGATGGGCACGACGGTCGTCGTCGTCGACAAAGAATTCGAGGAAGACGGCCCGGAGGAATACAAGATCGTCGGATCGACGGAAGCAGACCCGGACAAAGGCCGCATCTCGAACGAGTCCCCGCTCGGCCAGGCGCTCCTCGGCCAGAAAGCCGGCGCCATCGTCGACGTCCACGCGCCGAACGGCATCATCCAGTACGAAATCAAAGAAATCCGGGCGTAATGAGGAGAATCAAATTTTGAGCGAACAGAAGAACAAGAATCAGAAGCCCGCACAGGACATGAGCGAGATGATGAAAGTCCGCCGCGAAAAGATGGAGGCGTTCCGCTCCATGGGCGTCGCGCCGTTTGGCCATCGCTACGACGTGACGGCGCATGCGGCGGACATTCATGAACGTTTCGAACATCTCGAGGGTGAGGAAGAGAGCACGGAAGACGTGCGCATCGCCGGCCGCCTCATGGCCATCCGCGGCCACGGCAAGGCGGCGTTTTGCACGCTCTCCGACCGCACGGGCAGCATCCAGGTCTATTTCAAGATCGACGTGCTCGGCGAGCAGAAATATAAAGAAGAATTCAAACGCCTCGACATCGGCGACATCGTCGGCATTCAGGGCAAGGTCTTCAAGACGCGCCGCGGCGAGCTGACCGTCCGTGTCGATGACTTTGACCTGCTTTCGAAATCCCTGCGTCCGCTGCCGGAGAAATTCCACGGCTTGCAGGATGTTGACATCCGCTACCGCCAGCGCTATCTCGACCTCATCATGAATCCCGAGGTGCGCGAGACGTTCGTGAAGCGCACGAAGACGATCCACGCGATCCGTAAATTTTTCGATGACCACGGCTATCTCGAAGTCGAGACGCCGGTGCTCTCGACGATCGCGGGCGGCGCGGCAGCGCGTCCTTTCATCACGCATCATAATACGCTCGACCTCGACATGTACCTGCGCATCGCGACGGAACTGAACCTCAAGCGCCTCATCATCGGCGGCCTTGAGCGCGTCTACGAGATGGGCCGCGTCTTCCGCAACGAAGGCATGGACGTGCGCCACAATCCGGAATTCACGACGATCGAATTTTATCAGGCTTACGCCGACTACACGGACATGATGGACATCACGGAAAAGCTCGTGCAGAACGTCGCCACGACCGTCCTCGGCACGACGAAGGTCACGTACCAGGGCACGGAAATCGATTTCGGAGCGGTGAAGCGCATGAGCATGAACGACGCCGTCAAGCAGGCGACGGGCAAGGATTTCATGGCGTGCGAGACCGTCGAGCAGGCGCGCAAGCTTGCCGATGAGATCGGCGTCGCCTACGAGCCGCGCCACGGTATCGGCGGCATCCTCAATCAGGCCTTTGAGGCGAAAGTCGAAGAATCCCTCATGCAGCCGACGTTCATCACCGGCCATCCGACGGAGATTTCGCCGCTCGCGAAGCGCAACCCGGACGACCCACGCATCACAGACCGCTTTGAGTTCTTCGTCTATGGCCGCGAGCTTGCGAATGGTTTCACGGAGCTCAACGACCCGATCGACCAGGAAGGCCGCTTCCTCGACCAGCTGAAGCAGCGCGAGGCCGGCGACGACGAAGCGCACGTCATGGACCGCGATTACATCACGGCCATGGAGTACGGCCTGCCGCCGACGGGCGGCGTCGGCATCGGCATCGACCGCCTCGTCATGTTCCTGACGGACGCGGCGTCCATCCGCGATGTGCTGCTGTTCCCGACGATGAAGCCGCTCGCAGAAAAACCGGCAACGGACGAGTCGGCGGAGTGACGCGATGACGAAACCAGCCATCACGTATGAACTCGTAGGACGCGACGAAGCGACTGGCGCGCGCGCCGGTATCCTCCACACGCCGCACGGCAGCTACCCGACGCCGATCTTCATGCCCGTCGGCACGCAGGCCAGTGTCAAGGGCGTCTCGCCGGACGAATTAAAGGATTTGGGTGCGGGAGTCATTCTCTCCAATACGTATCATCTCTTCCTGCGCCCGGGCATGGAGCTCATCAAAGAGGCTGGCGGCCTGCACAAGTTCATGCATTGGGATCGCGCCATCCTCACGGACAGCGGCGGCTTCCAGGTCTTCAGCCTCGGCGACCTGCGCAAGATCACGGAAGACGGCGTGACATTCCGTTCGCATATCGACGGTTCGAAAAAATTTTTGTCGCCCGAAATCTCCATGCAGGCGCAGATGTGCTTTGGCTCGGACATCGTCATGGCATTCGACGAATGCGTGCCGTATCCGGCCGATTACGACTATGCAAAAGCTTCGACTGAGCGCACGCAGCGGTGGGTTGAGCGTTGCGCTCGGGCGATGACGGCAGAAAACCAAGGCCTGTTCGGCATCGTGCAGGGCGGTATGTACAAAGACCTCCGTCATTGGCACGCCGAGCGCCTCGCGGCGATGGATCTGCCGGGCTACGCCGTCGGCGGCCTCTCCGTCGGCGAGCCGCCCGCGCTCATGTACGAGATGCTCGGCTACTCGACATCGCTCTTGCCGGAGGACAAGCCGCGCTACCTCATGGGCGTCGGCACGCCCGACCATCTCGTCGAGGGCGTCGCACGCGGCATCGATATGTTCGACTGTGTCTATCCGACGCGCGTCGCGCGCAACAGCATGGCGATGACGTGGGATGGCCGTCTCGTGATGAAAAACGCGAACCTCGCGCACGACCATCACGTCATCGAGGACGGCTGCGGCTGCTACGCGTGCCGCCATGGCTACACGCGCGCCTACATCCGCCACCTCGTGCGCGCCGGAGAAATCTTCGGCCTGCGGCTCTTGTCGCTGCACAACCTCTGGTTCCTCGAAGAATTCATGCGCCGTATGCGCGCAGCCATCCTCGACGGGACGTTTGGTTCGTTCCGCGCCGAGTTCCTCGCGCAGTACGACCCGCATCGACGTTCTTAAGCCTCCCCCTCTACCGCAAGCGGTATAAGCGACCTCTAAGCGCTAAAGCGCTAAGAGTCTGATTATGGGGGAGGTGGCCCCGAAGGGGGCGTAGAGGGTAACGCCGTAACAACTCCATCCATCCTATCTATAGAGGAGGAATGATCTCTCATGTCACAGGAAGCAACGAGCACCGTCATGATGATCGTCGTCATGGTCGCGCTCTTCTACTTCATGCTGTACCGCCCGCAGAAAAAGCAGGCGGCGAAGCGCAAGGCGCTTCTTGACAGCCTGACCGTCGGCACGGACGTCGTGACGATCGGCGGCCTCTACGGCAAGATCGTCGCGCTCGACGAGAAGACCGTCGAGCTGCAGGTTGCCGAGGGCACTGTGCTGACATTCGCCCGCGCCGCCATCAACGGCAAAGTCACCGTCGAGGAAGCCTGATATGGCGCCGTCGGAGAAAGACGCCAGCACGGCGGCGGCGTTGGCCGCAAAATCAGAACTCCGCGACCGCATGACCGCCATCCGGCGGGGCATCCAGCCAGCCGAGCGCTATGCCGCCTCCGAGGCCATGACGCAGAGGCTTTGCACGCTGCCGGAATACAAGAACGCGCAGACGGTCTTTGCATTCGCCTCCATGGCAGACGAAGTCCAGATCGACAGCCTCATCGAGCGCTGCCTTGCCGACGGCAAGCGCATTGCCATCCCCTGGATTCCGCGGCGCGGCGTGATGGAAGCCGTCGAGGTACCATCGCTTAGCTGCCTCGAGATCGGCTTTTACGGCATCCGCAACGTCCCGGCGGCGCTGCGCACCATCGTCAACCCCGAAGAAATCGACCTCGCGGTCGTGCCGGGCGCCGCGTTCGCGGAAGACGGCGCGCGGCTCGGCCTCGGCGGCGGCTATTACGACCGCTATCTCGGCCTTCGTGCGACACGGGCGCAGCGCATCGCCTTGACGTTTGACGCGCTTGTGCTGCCGAATGGCACGATCCCCATGGAGCCGCATGACATCCGCGTCGATGCGATCTGCACGGAGACGCGCGTGTTTCCGTGCCGGTGAGAAAGGAAACCGACCGTATGGAAATCAAGATCGGCCTCGCGAAGACGGCCAAATATGCGAATGAATACTGCGGTGACAGCTGCGACATCGCCGAGCGGCCGCATGGCGGCATCTCGGCCATCATCGCGGACGGACAAGGGAACGGCCTCGCCGCGCACCACACGAGCAACTGGGTCGTGTCGAAAGCCGTGTCGCTTGTAAGCGACGGTGCGCGCGACGGCGCGGTGGCGCGTGCCGTGCACGATTATCTCTATGCCATGAAAGACCGCAAGGTCTCGTGCACGCTGACGGTCGTCTCGGCCGACCTCGAATCGGAGACCATCGTCATCAGCCGCAATTCGAATTGCCCGACGATCGTCGTGACGCCCGACTATGAGACGGTCTACGACGAAGACGTCGAGCCCATCGGTGTCCACCGCCACATGAAGCCGCGGATGTACGAGCTCCCGCTCACGCCGGGCATGATCGTCGTCTCGTACACAGACGGTATCGCGCACGCCGGACGCAAGCGCTCCGGCCGCCCAGCGGACTTCGAGCGCATCATGGACTACATCCGCAAGAATACGGCGGACGATGTCGATTTCATTGCGCGCAGCATCCTCGAGTACGCGCTCGCACTCGACGACAACAAGGCGGCGGACGATATGACCGTCGTCGTCCTCGGCGTCGCCGAAGGCCGCGAAGGCGCGCCGAAGATCGAGGAGCTCAAAGCCATCTACCCCGTCGGTTAACGCCTCCCCCTCTGGGGGAGGTGCCGAGCGAATGCGAGGCGGAGAGGGTAACGTATGATGAGATTCACAATTCTATCGAAAGAATAGGGAATCGACATACGCCACTACCCTCTCCACCGCTTCGCGGTCCCCCTCCACCAATGGGAAGGCAAAATTTGAGAGGTGAGCCAATGAGAATTGCGATTGTAGGAATTTGCGCCTCGGGCAAAACCACCTTGGTGCGCGGACTCCGCGAAGCGGGCTATGACGCGTACAACGTCGCGCAGGAGCATTCGTGCGTCCATGATTTTTGGAACAAGAAGCATCCGGATGTGCTCGTCATGATTGATGCGACGCTTCCTACGGTCAAGAAGCGCCGCGTCGTCTATTGGGGGCAGGACCGCATCGATACGCAGCACAAAAGGCTCGCGGACGCGAAAGCCCATGCGGACCTCTACATCCAGACGGACGACCTCGACGCGGCCGCCGTGCGCCAGAAAGTCATTGATTTTCTCGAAACAAGGGAAAATTAAAATAGAAAAACAGACGGAGACGTGTTTCGCTTGCGCCTCCCGTGAAAGGAATGAAACGTTTGCAAAGAGACAATCTCCTGAAGCTAATCGGGTGCGTTGTCGTGATCGTCGGCGTGTTCTTTGCCTTCGTGCAGCCGCTTGCGAACAGCATCCGCCAGGGTCTCGACCTCCAAGGCGGCACGCACGTCGTGCTCGAAGCGGAGGACACGGACATCGCGCAGGTCAATGACGATGCGATGAACCGCGTCGTCACGATTATGGAGAAGCGCGTCAACGCGCTCGGCCTCACCGAGCCGATCATCCAGCGCGAGGGCGAGCGCCGCGTCATCATCGAACTGCCGGGCGTCAAAGACCCGGACGCGGCGATCAAAACGATTGGCAAGACCGCGATGCTCGAATTCAAGGATGAGGAAGGGAACACCGTGCTCACGGGTACCGACCTCAAGGACGCGCAGGCCGCGACGAACCAGCAGAACGGCCAGAACGTCGTCAACCTCGAATTCACGGACGAGGGTGCGAAGAAATTTGCCGACCTCACGACGAAGAACGTCGGCCGCACGATCGCCATCCTGCTCGACGGCGAAGTGCTGACGGCGCCGAACGTCCGCGAGCCGATCCTCGGCGGCAAGGCCGAGATCAGCGGCCAGAAGACGCTCGAAGAGGCGCAGAACCTCGCCGTCGTCCTGCGCTCCGGCGCGCTCCCCGTCAAGGTCAACATCATCGAGACGCGCACGGTCGGGCCGTCGCTCGGCCAGGATTCGAAGGACAAATCCGAATTCGCGTTCGCCGTCGGCATCGGCGCCGTCCTGCTCTTCATGTTGCTGTTCTATCGCATGTCCGGCTTCATCGCCGATGTCGCGCTCATGGCCTATACCGTCATGCTCTTGGCGCTTCTCTGGGCGCTCGATGCGACATTGACGCTGCCGGGCGTCGCAGGCATCATCCTCTCCATCGGTATGGCCGTCGATGCGAACGTGCTCATTTTCGAGCATTTCAAAGAGGAATACCAGATCCAGGGCAAGACGCTGCGCCTCTCGATGGATGCGGGCTTCAAGCGCGCATTCACGACGATCTTCGACTCGAACATTACGACGATCATCGCGGCGGGCGTGCTGTTTTTCCTCGGCACGGGCACGATCCGCGGCTTCGCCATCACGCTTGGCCTCGGCACGCTGCTCTCCATGTTCACGGCCATCACGCTGACGCAGTACATGCTGAAGCTCATGATCGCCTCGAAGATTTTCACGACGCCGGGTGCCTATGGCGCGTCGGGCTTCATGCTTTGGAAAAAGGAGGACCTGAAGCGCAATGCCTAAATTTGATATTTCCGGCCATCGCATGTGGTGGTTCCTCCTTTCTGCCGTCGTCATCGCGGCCGGCATCGTCTGCATGGTCGTGCGCGGCTTCAACTTCGGCATCGACTTCACGGGCGGCACGATCATCGACTTGAAATTCTCACAACCGGTGACGATCCAGGAAGTCCGCACGAGCCTCGCGCAATACGATCTCGACGGCAGCACGATTCAGCTCTCGGGCGCGGCCTCGGACGTCACGGCCTCCGAAGATGTCATGATCCGCACGGTCGATCTCGAAGAGGAACAGCGCAAGGCCGTCATGGCCTCGCTGAAGACGGACGTCGGCGACTACACGGTGCTCCGCGAGGAAAAAGTCGGCGCGACGATCGGCGGCGAGCTCATCGAGAACGCCGTGCTCGCGCTCGTCATTTCCTGGGCGCTCATCATCCTCTACGTCGCCTACCGCTTCGAGTGGAAGTTCGGCGTCGCGGCCGTCCTCGCGCTCGTCCACGACATCCTCGTCGTCTTGGGCGTCTTCGCGCTGACGCAGCGCCAGATCGATTCGTCGTTCATCGCGGCGCTCCTCACGATCGTCGGTTACTCGATCAACGACACGATCGTCATCTTCGACCGCATCCGCGAGAACCTCAAGCTCCACTTCCGTCGCGGCGGCGATGTCGACGTCCTCGTCAACACGTCGATCTACCAGACGCTGACGCGTTCCCTCTACACGGTCTTCACCGTCCTCTTTACGACGCTCGCGCTCTACTTCTTCGGCGGCGAGACGACGAAAGACTTCGCGTTCGCACTGCTCGTCGGCTTCGGCAGCGGCTGCTACTCGTCCATCTTCATCGCGAGCCCGCTCTGGGTCACATTCCGCGGCTGGGCAGAGAAGAAGCACGCGGCGAAAGTGGCTGCTTCGAAATAATCTTGTATCTGCAGAAGGACTGCCAGCCGGCAGTCCTTTTTTGGGAAGCGATGATTTAAGACGTTCGTCCAGATTGCCGTAGATTTTCTGTTCCTATCTAGGAGACAAACCGCAGTCGTAGCGGAGCTACGCCGAGGATTTGTCGACGACGAGAGAACAGAAAAGATGCGGTAAGATGGGCGGACGGAATAAATCAGTGCTTCCATTATTGGAGGATCAGAATGATCAAACGTTGGAACATCCTCTCGGATTCCGGAGAAGACGCCAGGAAGCTCGCGGAATCGCTCGGCGTGTCCGAGGTGCTCGCGCGCTTGCTTTGGAACCGCAACATCCGCACGACGGACGCGGCGCGCGTCTTCCTCGACCCCGAGCACCGGCAGGAATTTTACGACCCGTTCCTCATGACCGGCATGCAGGCAGCCGTCGACCGCATCGCGGCGGCCATTTCGTCTGGCGAGCACATCACGATCTATGGCGACTACGATGTCGACGGCATGACGGCTTCGTCGCTCCTCTATCATTGCTTGCGCTTTCTCGGCGTGGCGGCCGAAAACGTCCGAATCTACATTCCCGACCGCTTCCAGGAAGGCTACGGATTCAACGCCAAAGCGTTAACAAAGCTTGCTGAAACAACAGACTTGCTCGTCTCTGTCGACTGCGGCATCTCGTGCGCGGAAGAAGTCGCGGGGACCCGCGGCAAGATGGACATCGTCGTGACGGATCACCATCTGCCGGGCAAAGAGCTGCCGTCCTGCGTCGCCGTCGTCAACCCGCATCAGGCGGGCGACGCGTATCCCGACAAGAACCTCGCGGGCGTCGGCGTCGCGTTCAAGCTCTGCGACGCGCTGTCGCGCACGCTTGCAGAGAAGCCGTGGAACCAAGGCCTCGAGCTCGTTGCGCTCGGCACGGTCGCCGACGTCGTGCCGCTCACGGGCGAGAACCGCAAGATCGTCCGCATGGGCCTCCATCGCATGATGGAGACGAAAAACGCCGGCCTCAAGGCGCTCATCGCCGTTGCGGAAAACGGCGCGAAGCGCATTTCCTCCGAGGCCGTCGGCTTCCACCTCGCGCCGCGCCTCAATGCGGCCGGCCGCTTGAAATCCGCCATGCTCGGCGTGCGCCTCCTGACGACGGACGACGCGGCAGAAGCCGCCGAGCTCGCGACATACCTCGACGAACTGAACCGCGAGCGCCAGTCCGTCGAGCACGCGATCTTCGAAAAAGCGGAAGAACAGCTGGCAGGCACCGACATGGCGGAGCTCCCCGCCATCGTCCTCGCGGGCGAAGGCTGGCATCCGGGCGTCATCGGCATCGTCGCCTCGCGCCTCGTCGAAAAATATTACAAGCCCACGATCCTCCTCTCCATCGATGGCGACATCGCGAAAGGCTCGTGCCGTAGCATCGAGCACCTGCACATGCACGACGCGCTCGCGGCCTGCAAAGCGCATCTGCTGAAATTCGGCGGCCACGCCCAAGCGGCAGGCCTCTCGCTTGCTACGAAGGACATCGAAGCCTTCCGCCAGGCGTTCTGCGATTACGCCGCCGCGCACCTGACGCCTGACGACTACGTGCCCACGGCCGATGTCGAATTCGAGATGCACCCGGCGAGCGTCACGGAAGCGCTCGTCGACGAGATTGCCCGCCTCGAACCGTATGGCGAAGGCAACCCGCTGCCGCTCTTCGGCGTGCGCGACGTGCGCGGCGAAAATGCGCGCGCCATCGGCGGCGAAGGCCAGCATCTCAAATTCGCCATCCGAAAAAAGTTCCAATCCGTCGATATGCTTTGGTGGAGCCACGGCCGCCTCGCGAGCCTCGTGAACACCGAGCCCATGGACATCGTCTACCGGCCCGCCATCAACGAATGGCAAGGCCGCCGCTTCGTCCAAGGCTTCGTCGACTCCGTGCGCCCCGCCGCTTCCGCCCAGATTTTCCCAGATCGTGATATCTTGGTCGGCATCTACAAATTCCTCCTCGCCAAGCAAAACACCAAAGAAAAAATCGCGCTCGATCCGTGGAAGCTCACGCAGGATTACTCGCGCATCATGCACGAGCGCATCCCGCTCTACACGATGAAAGCCGGCCTCCAGATTTTTTCCGAGTTGCATATCCTTGTTGCATCGCTCGACGAGGAACAGTATCACATTCAGATTCCGAAGACGAAGCTCGATCTCGAGGCTTCTGAAACATGGAGCAAGAGGAAGAGCTAAGGTTTGTCTGAGTGGCCGGCGAAACTGATGCGTCCGCGTGCCGCGTTCAAACTCTGGGAGGGCGGGGACTTTCCATCTGAAAATTTTTAAATCGAAGATTTACTTTTTTCAGAGGGGAAGCCCCCACCCGACTGCGAGCGATACAAAATCTTCGCGTGCCCCAAGCTCACGAAAATGATTGTCAACTCTTTCCCCATGCGCTATACTAGGATGTATTGAATCCAAGCAAGACAAGGGGGATGGTCTCATGCAGAGCATCGTCAAGGAACCCGTGACCATCGATTCCATCATCGACGCCGTCAAAAGCTACCAGCCGCATGCGAACTGGCGGCTCATCCAGCGCGCCTACGAGCTCGCGCTCTCCGCGCACAAAGGCCAGAAGCGCGTCTCCGGCGAAGAATACATCATCCACCCGCTCCACGTCGCCGAGATCCTCACCGAGCTCCACATCGACGACATCACCGTCGCCGCGTCGCTCTTGCATGATGTCGTCGAGGATACGATCTACACGACAGACCAGCTCGCGCAGATGTTCGGCAGCGACGTCGCGATGCTCGTCGACGGCGTGACGAAGCTCTCCCGCATCAAGTACAAGTCGCGCGAAGAGCAGCAGCTCGAGACGTACCGCAAGATGTTCCTCGCCATGGCGAAAGACATCCGCGTCATCATGATCAAGCTCGCCGACCGCCTCCACAATATGCGGACGCTCAAATATATGCCGCGCGAGAAGCAGCAGCGCATCGCGAAAGAAACCATCGAAGTCTATGCGCCGCTCGCGAACCGCCTCGGCATCTCGAACATCAAATGGGAACTCGAAGACCTCTGCCTCCGCTACCTCGAGCCCGAAAAATATTATGACCTCGTCGAGAGCGTCAAGCAGAAGCGCCAGGAGCGCCAGGCCTTCATCGACGACGCCATCGTGCAGATTCGCGAGAAGCTCAAGGAAGCCGAGATCAACGCCGAGATTTCCGGCCGCGCCAAGCATTTTTACAGCATCTACAAAAAAATGAAGCGCGACAACAAGGACATCTCGGAAATCTACGACCTGTCCGCCGTCCGCGTGCTCGTCGAATCCGTCAAGGATTGCTACGGCGTGCTCGGCGTCATCCATGCCATGTGGAAGCCCATCCCCGGGCGCTTCAAAGACTACATCGCCATGCCGAAGTCGAACGGCTACCAGTCGCTCCACACGACCGTCATGACGAAAGGCTACCCGCTCGAGATCCAGATTCGCACGTTCCAGATGCACCAGGTCTCCGAGTACGGCGTTGCCGCGCATTGGAAATACAAAGAGCAGGGCAGGGGCGCCGTCGCGGGCAGCGAGGCCGACCAGAAAATGAGCTGGCTGCGCCAGATGGTGAACCTCCAGCAGGAATACAGCGACCCGCGTGAATATTTCGAAGCGCTCAAGGTCGATATCTTCTCGGACGAAGTCTTTGTCTTCACGCCGAACGGCGACGTCATTGACCTGCCGAAAGGCTCGATCCCCATCGACTTCGCCTACCGCATCCACACGGAAGTCGGCCACCATTGCGTCGGCGCGAAAGTCAACGGCAAGCTCGTGCCGCTCGAGTACAAGCTCAAGAACGGCGACATCGTCGAAGTCATCACGAACAAGGGCAACAGCGGCCCGTCGCGTGACTGGCTGAACATCGTCGCGTCCGGCGAGACGCGTACGAAGATCCGATCGTGGTTCAAAAAGGAAAAGCGCGAAGAAAACATCACGCGCGGCCTCGAATACCTCAAGGAAGAGGCGAAGCACCTTGGCTACGACACGCACGACCTCTTGAAAGAAGGCCGCTTGCAGCAAGTCGCCGATTCCATGAACATCCCGGGCGAAGACGACCTCCTCGCGGCCATCGGCTACGGCGGCGTCACGATGCATGGCGTGCTGACGAAGCTCATCGAGCTCTACAAGAAAGAGCTCCAGGCCGCGACCCCGCCCGATGTCTCCGCCATCCTCTCGAAGCTCAAAGCGCCGACGGGGAAGCAGGGCAAAAAATCGAAATCGAGCCACGGCATCCTCGTCGAAGGCGAGAGCGGCCTCCTCGTGCGCCTCGCGAAATGCTGCAACCCGATCCCGGGCGACCCGATCACGGGCTACATCACGCGTGGCCGCGGCGTTTCCGTGCATCGCGCCGACTGCCCGAACGTCCTCCAGGACACGGATCTCTCGCGCATGATCGAAGTGAGCTGGGACATCGGCCTCGACAAGGATTACACGGTCGAAATCGAAATCATCTGCAATGACCGCGTCGGCGTGCTGCAAGAGCTCCTCGCCGTGCCGTCGGAGATGAAGCTGAACATTTCCGCCGTCAACGCGAGCCCGAACCGCAGCAACAAGACGTCGACCGTGCGCATGAGCCTCGCCGTGCAGAACGCGACGCAAGTCCAGCAGGCCATGACGAAACTGCGCCGCCTCAAAGACGTCTACAGCGTCACGCGCGCGATGGGCGGAGCTTCGAATTGAGGCTTTACGGAATTTGTCTTTCGCCCTGCCATTTGCTATAATTAAGGATATTTGATGTAAAATAAAATCTAAAGATACACACAAAAGGGAACAAGGGGATTTTATTCATGAATCAGACGTTCACGATGGACGACCTGCGTGAAAAACTGTCGGCGCGCCAGCACAAGATGACGCCGCAGCGGCAGATCGTCCTGCAGATTTTCCTTGATCATCCGGGCGAACACCTGTCCGCCGAAGACGTGCATGACCTCCTGCGCGACAAGCGCGCGGAAATCGGCCTCGCGACGGTCTACCGTACGCTCGAACTCCTGTCCGACCTCGGCATCCTGCAGAAGATGGAGTTCGGGGACGGCTGCAGCCGCTACGAAGTCAATGACACCGATCCGACGCGTCATCACCATCATCATCTGATCTGCACGAAATGCGGCAAGGTCGAAGAGTTCGATGAAGACCTCCTCGAAAGCCTCGAGGCCATCATTTCGCGCAAGACCGGCTTCCGCACGACGGATCACCAAGTGAAATTCTTCGGCATCTGCCGGGAATGCCAGGAAAAAGAGCAAAACAAAACCAGTGAAAGTTGAAACCGTAACGCTCAATGACCACCAGGAAGTCATCGTCAAGATCACGAAAGAGGTTTTGAACCTCTTCCGCATCGACGTTGCAGGCCCGTGCGATGACGCGGACTTCGCGCAGATTTCCATCGTCCATCGGCGCTTGCCTTCGTTCGTTCCGGATGCGAAGAAATCATCACCAACGTGCAGGGAAGCGTCCGATGATATGCCGCTCGTGCGCGCACAGACAACGCTCTATGCGTTCCGCTCCGACGGAACGTGCGAAGTCTTCACGGAGCAGGGGACAGGCGCGGCAGACGAGACGCCGTCCGGCGCGTATCACCGTCTCTGGAAGCTCTTTCTCTATCGCATTTTTTTGCAGCATTTCGCTGCGTTCGATGGCGTGGCGCCGGCGCCGTGGGGCATCCTCCACGGCGTGCGCCCGACGAAGCTCGTGCACCGCTGGCGGCGCGGCGGCATGACGCAGGACGCGATTCTTGCGCGCTTGCAGACGGACTATGGTTGCAGCCGCGAGAAAGCGGGCCTCATCGTGCCGATGGCGTTCCGCCAGGTGCCGTTCCTCGAAACGTCGGACGAGCGGACGGTCAGCATCTACGTCGGCATCCCGTTCTGCCTGACGCGCTGCCTTTATTGTTCGTTCCCGTCGAACGTGCTGCCGGGCGAGAAGACGCTCCAGAAGTTCATGACGGTCTTTGAAAAAGATTTGCGTGCCGTAGAGGTGCTCATCCGTCGCTACAACTTCCGCGTGCAGAACATCTACGTCGGCGGCGGCACGCCAACGAGCTTGCCGGATGCCTATTTCGATGCGATGCTGACGATGGTGCAGGAGGCGTTCTGGCACGAAAAATTAACGGAGTTCACCGTCGAAGCCGGCCGCCCCGACAGCATGTCCGAAGCGAAAATCGAGACGATGCAGCGCCTCGGCGTCACGCGCGTCAGCGTGAACCCGCAGTCCATGCAGCAAAAGACGCTCGACCTCATCGGCCGCCGCCATACGTCGGACGATGTCGTGACGATGTTCCATGCGCTGCGCAAGGCGGGCATCCCGCACATCAACATGGATGTGATTCTCGGACTGCCGGGCGAAACGGCGGAGGACGTGCGCGACACGATGGAAAAGATCGTCGCGCTCGGCCCTGACGACATCACGCTCCACGCGCTCGCCATCAAGCGCGGCTCGCGCCTGCAGAAGATGATGGAGGAGCGCCATGTCGATTTGCCCGCGCGCGAGGAAACGCGGCGGATGTCAGAGATCGCGCAAGCGGCGGTCCAAGCGGCCGGCATGCAGCCGTATTATCTTTACCGCCAGGGCTACATGGCCGGCGATCTCGAGAACATCGGCTGCTGCCGCCCGGGCGCGGAAGGGATGTACAACATCCAGATCATGGAAGAGCACCAGACGATCCTCGGCATCGGCGGCGCGGCCGCAACAAAATGCGTCGACCACCAGCACCACTGCCTGCGCTCGACGTTCAATGCCAAGGATTTGAAGACCTACCTGCGTGATATCGAACTTTACATTGAAAAACGAAATCGATTGATAGAAAAAATCTATAGGAATGCTACCGAATAATGCCTCCCCCTCTGGGGGAGGTGCCGAGCGTATGCGAGGCGGATAAGCAGACGCACGACGCTTTAGCGCCGATGCGGTCGCTTATGCAGCTTGCTGCAGAGGGTAGCGCAGTTTCGAGATTTACGATTCTATCGAAAGGATAGAGGATCAACATATGGCGTTACCCTCTCCGACCCCTTCGGGGCCACCTCCCCCAAAGGGGGAGGCTTTGGATGAGCGTACGCCTATAGGGGGAATTTTATGCTGACAAAAGCACCACGCGGCACGCACGATATCCTGCCTGCCGAAGCTGGCGAATGGAATTACATCGAAGGGAAGATCCGCGATCTTTGCCGCCGCTATGGATATGAAGAGATCCGCACGCCGATGTTCGAGCACACGGAACTTTTCCATCGCAGCATCGGCGAAGGGACGGATGTCGTCGACAAGGAGATGTACACGTTCACGGATCGCGGCGGCCGTAGCATCACGCTTCGTCCGGAGAACACGGCCTCGGCCGTGCGCGCCTATCTCGAGAATAAACTGTACGGCGCGCAAGACCTCGTGAAGCTCTTCTACATCGGCTCGATGTTCCGCTATGACCGCCCGCAGGCGGGGCGCATGCGCGAGTTCCACCAGTTCGGCATCGAAGCGCTCGGCTCGGAGAATCCTGCCGTCGACGCCGAGGTCATTCTCGTCGCCATGGACTTCCTGTCCTCGCTCGGGCTCCAGGACCTGTCGCTGAGCCTGAATTCCGTCGGCTGCCCGGAGTGCCGCGCCACGTATCGCAAGGCCTTGCAGGACTATTTCCGTCCGCATCTCGGCGAGCTCTGCGAAGATTGCAACGACCGCTTCGAGCGCGCGCCGCTGCGCATCCTCGACTGCAAGAAAGACGCGGACAAGCCGTTCCTTGTGGACGCGCCGAAGATCACGGATTATCTCTGCGACGAGTGCAAAGCGCATTTCGAGCGCGTGCAAGCATATCTCACGGAAGCAGGCGTCGCGTTCACGCTCGACCCGCGTCTCGTGCGCGGCCTCGACTACTACACGAAGACCGCGTTCGAGATCAAGTACCCGCCGCTTGGCGCGCAGAGCGCCGTGGCGGGCGGCGGCCGCTATGACGGCCTCATCGAGGAAATCGGCGGCAAGCCCACGCCGGCTGTCGGCTTCGCGACGGGCCTCGAGCGCGTCCTGCTCGCGCTCGAGAAACAAAATCTTTTGCCAGCTGCCAATGAAACAACGGATGTCTTCGTCGTGGCTCTTGGCGATGCAGCGCAAGCGCCGGCATTCAAGCTCCTGCGCGACTGCCGCCGCGCCGGCCTCACGGCAAATATGGACTACGCCGGCCGCAGCATGAAAGCGCAGATGAAGCAGGCGAACAAACACCACGCACGCTATGCTTTGATTCTTGGCGAGGACGAAGTCCAAAACGGCACTGTTCAGCTTAAGAATATGGAGAAGAGCGAGCAGAAGAGCGTCAAGATCGAGGACGTTATGAGCGAATTGGTAAAGTAACTTTGGGAGTAAGCGGTATCTACGCGATTTCGCAGTTTCAAGATTCAACGAGCTGATGTCGCGAGCAATACAGCCGCCAGCCCCATGAAAATATCGCGCGCGATCATTATATGTTCTTCGGGCGGACGGGACGTTTTCCTTGAAAATTTTTACACGCGAAGCGCGTACTTTTTTTCAAGGGAAATGCCCCGTCCGCCAGCGAACAAGCAGAAACATCGCGTGCAAAATTTTCCCTAAGCAATTCATTTTTTGAGGTGATATATTTCCATGGAAACATTACAAGGCATGAAGCGTGACCACCATTGCGGCGAGCTGCGCAAGGCAGATGTGGGGACGGAAGTCGTCCTCTGCGGCTGGGTGTCGCGCCGCCGCGATCACGGCGGGCTCATCTTCGTCGATATGCGCGACCGCTCCGGTTTCGTGCAGGTCGTCTTCGATGAAGCGGCCATGAACGAAGGCACGTTCCACAAGGCGGAGAGCCTTCGCAACGAGTTCTGCATCGCCGTGCGCGGCACGATCCGTGCCCGCAGCGAGGAAACGGTCAATTCGAACATCGACACGGGCGAGATCGAAGTCGTCTGCACGGAGCTCCGCATCCTCAACAAGGCGAAGACGCCGCCGTTCTACATCCAGGATAATGTCGATGTCGATGAAAAAGTGCGCCTGAAGTACCGCTATCTCGATCTGCGCCGCCCGGAGATGCAGAAGAACATCATCCTGCGTCACCGTGTCGCGAAGATCATGCGCGATTTCTTCGACCGCAATGGCTTCCTCGAGATCGAGACGCCGATGCTCTGCAAGAGCACGCCGGAAGGCGCGCGCGATTTCCTCGTGCCGAGCCGCGTCAATCCGGGCGAGTTCTATGCGCTGCCTCAGTCGCCGCAGATTTTCAAGCAGATTCTCCAGGTTGCGGGCTTTGAGAAATATTTCCAGATCGTCCGCTGCTTCCGTGACGAGGACCTGCGCGCCGACCGCCAGCCGGAATTCACGCAGCTCGACATCGAGATGAGTTTCATGAACCAGGAACAGATCCTGACGCTCATGGAGCAGATGATCCACGAGCTCTTCGAGAAGGCCATCGGCCGCGAAATCCCGACGCCGTTCGAGCGCATGGAATGGGATACGGCCATGGATAAATATGGTTCCGACAAGCCAGACCTGCGCTTCGATATGCCGCTCATGGACATCAGCGAGTACGTCAAAGGCTCGTCGTTCAAGGTTTTCAACGCCGTGCTCGAATCCGGCGGTATGGTCAAGTGCATCAAGGTCGACGGCTATGCCGACATCCCGCGCCGCCGCCTCGATGACCTCGTCAAGTTCGTGCAGATCTACGGCGCGAAAGGCCTTGCGTGGATCCAATACGCCGAAGAGGGCATCAAGAGCCCGTTCAAGAAGTTCTACGATGATGCCACGTTCCAGAAGATCGCCGAGGCCACGGGCGCGAAGACGGGCGACCTCTTGCTCGTCGTCGCGGACAAGCGCCTCGTCGTCGACACGGCGCTCGGCCAGCTCCGCCTTGAGATGGGCAAAGAGCGGAATCTCATCGATCCGGACGCGCTGCGTTTCCTCTGGGTCGTCGATTTCCCAATGTACGAGTGGAGCGACGAAGAGCAACGCTTTAAAGCGATGCATCATCCGTTTACAGCGCCGCGTGATGAAGATATCGAGTACCTCAAGACCGACCCGGGCCGCGTCAAGGCGAATGCCTATGACATGGTGCTGAACGGCGTCGAGATCGGCGGTGGCTCGTTGCGTATCTACAACGCTGACCTGCAGGAAAAAGTCTTCGAGTCCCTCGGCCTCACGCCGGAGCAGGCGCACACGAAGTTCGGCTTCATGATGGATGCGTTCCAGTATGGCACGCCGCCGCATGGCGGCCTCGCGTTCGGCCTCGACCGCCTCGTCATGCTCATGGCGAAGCGCGACAGCATCCGCGACGTCATCGCGTTCCCGAAGAACCAGAGCGCGCGTGACGTCATGAGTAATGCGCCGTCGGAAGTCGATGCCAAGCAGCTCCGCGAGCTTTCCATCCGCACGGCTGTCGCGAAGAAGAAGGAAAACGAATAATTTTGCGTATGCGTAAAAAATTGCTTGCATGCGTGCGGCCTTTATGATATACTCCTGATGTACTGGGCGGTCCTCTGGACAGGCATGAGATGAAGCTTGCCACGAACGCCAACAGCAAGGAGGAAACAACATGAATATCATCGAGGCTTTGGAAAAAGAGCAGCTCAAGAGCGACATCCCAGCGTTCGCACCTGGTGACACGGTCCGCGTCCATGCGAAGATCGTCGAAGGCACGCGCGAGCGTATCCAGATGTTCGAAGGCGTCGTCATCGCGCGCCAGGGCAAGGGCGTCCGCGAGACGTTCACGGTCCGCCGCATTTCGTACGGCGTCGGCGTCGAGCGTACGTTCCCCGTGCATTCTCCGCGCATCGAGAAGATCGACGTGCTCCGCAAGGGTATCGTTCGCCGCGCAAAGCTCTACTATCTCCGCAATCTCACGGGCAAAGCTGCTCGTATTCGCGAGAAACGCTGAAATCCAGCCGGGGGCTGCCATGTGCAGCCCCTTTTTCTTGTGAAAAATTGAACCGTATGTGGAGGGATTCTCTTGAAGAACTTGAAGAAGCTCGTTGTCGCCATCGACGGACCGGCTGGCGCCGGCAAGAGCACGGTCGCGAAGCTCGCAGCGAAAGAGCTCGGCTACACGTATATCGACACAGGCGCGATGTACCGTGCTGTCGCATGGAAGACGCTCGCGCAGAAAACGGCGGTGACCGATGCGCTCATCTTGGACGTGGTGAAAGACATCGACGTGCGCCTCTCGTACGACGGCGGCGTCACGCATGTTTTCGTTGACGGGCAGGAAATCACGGGCGAGATCCGCACGCCCGAAGTCAGTCATATCGTCTCGCAGGTCGCGGCGCTCGGGCCTGTGCGCGAGAAGATGGTCGACCTCCAGCGCAAGATGGCGACAGATGGCGGCGTGCTCATGGATGGCCGCGACATCGCGACGCACGTGCTGCCAGATGCGGACGTGAAGATTTTCCTCACGGCTTCCATCGAAGAACGCGCGCAGCGCCGTTGGAAAGAAATGAAGGAAAAAGGCTACGACATGAGCCTCACGGACTTGCAGAAGGATATCGCGGCACGCGACAAGGCCGATAGCGAGCGTGAAATCTCGCCGCTCGTACAGGCGGAGGACGCGACGCTCCTCGATACGACGGGGCTCACGATCGACGAAGTCGTTGCAAGGATTCTGGAAATGTGCAGGTGAGCCGATGCTGTATGCATTCTTGAAAATCATCTTCCAGCTGCTGTTCCGCATCGTGTTCCGCGCACGTGTCATCGGGGCAGAAAATCTGCCCGCGACGGGTGCGGTCATTCTTGCAGCGAATCATATGAGCAACTGGGATCCGCCGTTCCTCGCCTGCTTCATGCGCCGCCATGTCGCATATATGGCGAAAGAAGAACTGTTCGAGCCGCCCGTCTTCGGGCCGGCCATCCGCGCCTGCCATGCGTTTCCTGTGAAGCGCGGCGCGGGCGATCGTGGTGCCATCAAGACGGCTGTGCAGGTGCTGAAGCTCGGCCACTGCCTCGGGCTTTTCCCGGAAGGCACGCGCAGCCGCACGGGCAAGATGCGCAAGGCCGAGGCCGGTGTCGGCCTCATCGCCGCGATGACGGGTGCGCCCGTCGTGCCGGCGGCCATCCTCGGCACAAACAAAATTTTTGCGAACGGCGGCTTCCTGCCGCAGCTCACGGTCTGCGTGGGGAAGCCCATGCAGTTCACGGGCGATCGCAAGGACAAGGGAGCGCTCGCCGCGTTTTCGCAATCGATTCTCGATGAAATCGCGCGCATGAAACAAGAACTGGAAAAATAATTTTTTGCAGAAATCCCCAGAAACTCTATACATTCGGCCGCGAAAATGATATACTAACCCTTAGATTGCTTGAAGCGCACAGGAAATGGAGCGTTTGAGGCAAGAAAATCAAACAGGTGGTAGATGCTTTGGAAGTCATTTTGGCAGATTATCTGGGCTTCTGCTATGGCGTGAAACGCGCCATCAAGCTCGCCCGCGAAAATGCTTCACCGGATGGCTCGTCCTGTACGCTCGGTCCGATCATCCACAATCCGCAGATGGTGGAGCGGCTCAAGAGCGAGGGCGTCGGGACAGTCGAGAGGCTCTCCGACCTGCCGCAGGGCAAGATCATCATCCGCTCGCATGGCGTGGGGCCGGAGACGTATGAGGCGGCGGAGGCGAAAGGCCTCGACGTCGTCGATGCGACGTGTCCGCACGTCAAGAAAGCGCAGCTCTCGGCAAAAGAACTTTCGGACGACGGCTATCATGTCGTCATCATCGGCGAAAAACGCCATCCGGAAGTCCAGAGCATCGAGAAATGGGCCGGCGGAGAGGCAGATATCGTCGAGACGGAAGAAGAAGCGGAGGCGCTCATGAGCGCCCCGCGCCTTGGCATCGTCTCGCAAACAACATTCTCCGGGGCTCGCTTCAAGTCCATCGTCGGCGTGCTCCTCGAGAAATCGCGGGATGTGCGGATCCTCCGCACGATCTGCACGGCGACCGACCAGCGGCAGAAAGCGGCGAAGGAGCTCGCAGCACGCGTCGATGCCATGATTGTCATCGGCGGCAAGAACAGCGCGAACACGACGCGCCTTGCCCAGATTTGTTCGGACATCTGTCCGACGCACCACATCGAAACGGCGGAAGAGCTCGACCCGACGTGGTTCACAAATATTGATAAAATTGGTATTACAGCTGGTGCTTCCACACCGGACTGGATTATCAAGGAGGTATATATAAAGTGTCAGAGGATATGAAAACCCTTTTAGAGGAAGAAGAGAAGAACAGCCCGGAAATCCGGGAGCATGAAGTCGTGAAAGGCAAGGTCGTGCTTGTCAACAAGAGCGAGGCCTTCATCGATATCGGCTACAAGCAGGAAATCCCTGTTCCGAAAAAAGAGCTGGCTTATCCGGAGCCGGATTCCGCAGAGGATGTCGTGAGCGTCGGCGATGAGATCGACGTCTACATCGTTTCCCTCGGCGGCGAGAACGGCGGCCTCCTTTCCAAAGTCAAGGCGGATCGCATGGCAGCTTGGAAGGACATGGAAGGCGTGCAGGAGCGCGGCGAAACGGTCGAAGCGAAAGTCACGCAGGTCGTCAAAGGCGGCCTCGTCGCTTCTGTCAACGGCCTGCGCGGCTTCATTCCGGCTTCCCAGATGGAGCTCCATTTCGTCAAAGATTTGTCGGTCTATGTCGGCAAGACGGTCGAAGCCCTGCCCATCGAGATTGACGTGCGCAAGCAGCGCCTCGTCCTCTCGCGTCGTCAGCTCCTCGAAGCAGAGCGTGAGAAGCGTCAGGCGGAAATCTTCGAGACGCTCGAAGCCGGCCAGACGGTCATGGGCACGGTCAAGCGCCTCGTGGACTATGGCGCGTTCATCGATATCGGCGGTGTCGACGGCCTCGCGCATATCTCCGATCTCGCATGGCATCGCGTCAACAAGCCGAGCGATGTCCTCCAGGTCGGCCAGGAGCTCAAGGTCTACGTCAAGAACGTTGACAAAGAGCAGCATCGCATCTCGCTGTCCGTCAAGGACACGATGCCGGATCCGTGGCTCGAGAAAGCTGCGAAGTACGCCGAGGGCGACCACATCGAAGGCAAAGTCATCAAGTTGACGGACTTCGGTGCGTTCATGGAAATCGAGCCGGGCTTCGATGGCCTCATCCCGATGGGCGAGCTCGCCGATCATCGCATCGAGCGTGCGGACGAAGCTGTCCACACGGGCGACATCGTCAAGGTCAAAGTGCTCCGCATCGATATGAAGCGCAAACGTATCTCGCTTTCCATCACGAAGGCGAAACGCGACGGCGACCAGGCCATCTACAAGAGCTACCTCAAAGAGCAGGAAGCGAAGGAAGCAGCCGAGGCCGACGCTCCGCAGGAGTAATCCAATCGGAAAAGAAAAGCAGGAGGAGTGATGATTTCATCACTCCTTTTTCTTTGTGCGTATGTTATGATAGAATGGACATACGGAAGGGAGGGCGCTTGTGGGAAAGCATCGATATGCTGGTGAAATCCTGCGCGTGCCGGAAGGCACATTGGCAGACGAGCTCGGACTGGTGGCTGGTGACAAGATTCTCGAAATCAATGGCATGGAACTGCGCGATATCATTGACTTGAGCTTCGCGTTTGCCGATGAGGAAATCGACTTGCTCGTCGAGCATGCGGATGGCGAGCAGGAAATGATTTCGTTCGACAAGGACTACGATGAAGAACTCGGCGCAGAGTTCACGTCGGCCGTTTTCGATGGCATCCGGCGTTGCGCGAACAATTGCTACTTCTGCTTCGTGAACATGGGCGCGCCTGAGGCCCGCAAGAGCCTCGCGATCAAGGATGATGATTATCGCTTGTCGTTCCTCTATGGCAATTTCGTGACGCTGACGAACATGGGCGAAGCGGATTTCCGACGCATCGAGCAGTTTCATTTGTCGCCGCTCTACGTTTCCGTGCAGTGCATGAATCCTGAGCTGCGCGCGCAGATGCTGCGTTGCAAGCGCGCATCGGAAATTGCGAAACAACTGGATCGCTTAGAAGCTGCGGGAGCAGATTATCACACGCAAGTTGTCCTGTGCGCGGGGCTCAATGATGGTGCCGAGCTCGAGCGGACGATCCGCGAGATCGTCGCGCGCCGCCCGCATGCGCTCTCGCTCGCCGTCGTGCCGGTTGGCGTTACGAAATACCGGACGGATCCCTATCCTCTGAAGCAATTCGATGCCGCAGGGGCTGCGTCAGTCATTGATGTGGCGGAGCGTTGGCAGAAGAAGCTGCGCGAGGAGACCGGGCGCACGTTCCTCTATCTCGGCGATGAATTTTATTTCCTCGCCGGCCGCGATGTGCCGCCGGAGGACTGGTATGACGGTTTCCCACAGCTCGACAACGGCATCGGCCTAACGCGGAGCTTTTTGAAGGATTGGGCGGAAGCGCGAGATTCGCACGATGCGAGTACGTTCGTTGCGGCAGAAGAGGGAAATATCGTAGATGCCAATGAATCCATCTTCCTCGATGTTGTCACGGGAACATCGGTAGCTCCCATTTTTGAACGCTTGGCGCGCACGATCGAGAAGGAACATCCAGAACTTCACGTCCGCGTCGTGCCTGTGGAGAATGCGTTTTTTGGTTCTACGGTGAATGTTTCGGGACTGCTGACAGCCCGGGATATTCTGGCTGTACTGCAATCGATGGAAGGCCCGAGAACGGGCGTACTCATCCCGGAACCGGCGCTGCGTGCCGGGGAAGACATCTTCCTCGATGACATGACGCTCGCCTCGTTCCGCGCATCATTGCCAAATGTTCGTATCGAGCCCGTGCAAGGCGGCGCCGATTACTATCGCGCGCTGACCGATTGGCCGCATTATCACAAGGAACGTGCCGGAGAGACGGCCTATATGTGGCAGAGCAATGCGGCATATACGAAACCCGTGGAATAATATATGATTCGTTCGTTATTAAATGAAATCAGAAGACAAGAAAGAAGGTAGTAGGATTGAGCAAACCTATCGTTGCCATCGTCGGCCGGCCGAATGTCGGAAAGTCGACGCTCTTCAACCAGATCGGCAAGCAGCGCGTGTCGATTGTCGACGATATGCCGGGCGTGACGCGTGACCGCATTTATCTCGATGCCGAGTGGCTGAATCATGAATTCACCATGATCGATACGGGCGGCATCGAGCTCGACGAGAGCGACCACATCTTGCGCTCCATGCGCCAGCAGGCGCAGATTGCCATGGAAGAGGCCGACGTCATTGTTTTCGTCGTCGATGGCCGTGCTGGCCTCACGCCGGCCGATGAGGAAGTCGGCCATCTGCTGCGTGCGACGAAAAAGCCCGTGATCCTCGCGGTCAACAAGGTCGACAGCCCTGAGCGGCAGATGGATATCTATGAATTTTACAACCTCGGCCTCGGCGATCCCATCGGCATTTCGGCTTCGAATGCGATGAATCTCGGCGACCTGCTGGATGCCATCGTCGCAGCATTTCCCGAGACGACAGGTGACGACAAGGACGCGGACGAGATCAGCATCGCCGTCATCGGCCGTCCGAATGTCGGCAAGTCGTCGATCGTCAACGCGATCCTCGGCGAAGACCGCGTCATCGTCAGCGACATCCCCGGCACGACGCGCGATGCGATTGACACGCATTTCGTGCGCGACGGTCAGAAGTATATGCTGATTGACACGGCCGGTATGCGGCGGCGCGGCAAGATCGATGCGCCTGTCGAGCGCTACAGCGTCATGCGTTCGCTGCGCGCCATCGACCGCGCCGATGTCGTGCTCATGATGATCAATGCAGCCGAAGGCATCACGGAGCAGGACAAGAAGATCGCGGGCTACGCACACGAGTCCGGGCGCGGCGTCGTCATCGTCGTGAACAAGTGGGACATTTTCCCAGACAAGGATGACAAGTCGACGCTGCGCTTCACGGACGATCTGCGCGACCAGCTCGGCTTCTTGCAGTACGCGCCAATCCTTTACGCCTCGGCGCTGACAGGCCAGCGCGTCAACCGCGTGACCGCGCTCGTGAAATATGTTGCCGAGCAGCAGTCCATGCGCATCAAGACGAGTATCTTGAACGACCTCATCCGCGACGCCGTCTCTGTCAATCCGCCGCCCATGCATCGCGGCCGCCAGCTCAAGATCTTGTTCATGACACAGGCGGATGTCAAGCCGCCGAAGTTCATCATCTTCGTCAATGACCCGGAGCTCATGCATTTCTCGTATCTGCGCTTCATCGAAAACCGCTTGCGCGAGCAGTTCGGCTTCGAGGGCACGCCGCTCGTGCTCATCGTGCGCAAACGCAAGGAAGAAGAGGAGGTCTGACCTATGTCTCTCATGCTCGTTTTTTCCCTCGTGCTGAGCTACCTTCTGGGCTCCATCCCGAACGGCCTGTGGCTCGGGCGCGGTCTCTGGCATACCGACCTCCGAAAATACGGCAGCCACAATACGGGCGCGACGAATGCCTGGCGCACGCTCGGCAAGTTCCCGGGCTTCCTGATTTTTTTCCTCGATATGCTGAAAGGCCTCGTCTCTGTCTGGATCGGCAGCGTGCTCGTCGGCACGCCGGCAGCCATGATCCTCTGCGGCATCCTGGCCATTGTCGGTCATTCGCTTTCGATTTTCATGCAGTTCCATGGCGGCAAGGGCGTCGCGACTGGGCTCGGCGTCATCCTCATGCTGATGCCGGTGCCGACGGCCATCGTGTTCCTCGTCTGGCTCGGCATCGTCGCCGTCACGCGCTACGTGTCGCTCGGCTCCATCGTCGCTGCTGCGCTTGTGCCGGTTTTTGCCTGGCTGTTCGGCTATAGCGGCGAATACATCGCGTTCGGCGTGCTCGCGGCGCTGCTCATCATCGTGCGCCATCACGCGAACATCGGCCGCCTGCTGTCCGGCACGGAGAGCAAGATCCAGGCAGGCCACCGCTAAGGGAAGATGCTCAATGGGACATTGTTCTCATTGGGCATTTATTTTGCAAGAAAAATAAAAGTCAAAACATCAAAAAATTGTTTGACATTTTGACTTTCTTGTGTATAATGAAATCAGAAACAGGAAAACCAATGCAAGAAAACATCTTCGAACACAGGAGGGATTCACGATGGGAGAAGAAAAATATACGGCGAAGGCGCTCGCGGCGCTGCAGGGCGCGCAGCAGATCGCGGCGCTCCGCTATCATCAGGAAATCACGTCGCTGCATGCGCTCCTCTCGCTTGCGAAAGAGCCGGAAGGACTTTTGCAGACGATCTTTGCCGACTGCGGCGCCGACCTTTCCATGCTGCGCTCGCGCCTCGAGCAGGAGCTCGCAAAGATCCCGAGCGTCAAGGGGCAAGACCGCCTCGCCATGGGCATGGACATGGTGCGCGTGCTCGCGAAAGCGCAGGAATACGCGACCGTCATGCACGATGACTACATCAGCACGGAGCATCTCCTGCTCGCGCTCGCGACGGACGGCAGCGAGGACGTGCAGCAGATCTGCCGCGACTTCGGCTTGACGAAGAGCAGCATCCAGCGATCCATCAAGAAGAACCGCAAGCAGAACGTCACGAATGACAACCCGGAAGAAGGGTACAAGTCGCTCGAAAAATTCGGACGCGACCTCACGGCGGCGGCCCGTGCCGGCAAGCTCGACCCCGTCATCGGCCGCGACGAAGAGATTCGCCGTACCATTGAAATCTTGTCGCGCCGCACGAAGAACAACCCCGTGCTCATCGGCGAGCCGGGCGTCGGCAAGACGGCCATCGTCGAAGGCCTCGCGCGCCGCATCGTCGCTGGCGACGTGCCGGAGTCGCTGAAGAACAAGACGCTGTACTCGCTCGACATGGGCGCGCTCGTCGCGGGCGCGAAGTATCGCGGCGAATTCGAAGAGCGCTTGAAATCTGTGCTCAATGAGATCGTCAAGTCCGACGGCCAGATCCTGCTCTTCATCGACGAGGTGCATACCGTCGTCGGCGCGGGCGCAGCCGAGGGCTCGATGGACGCGGGCAATCTCTTGAAGCCGATGCTCGCGCGCGGCGAGCTCCGCTGCATCGGCGCGACGACGCTGAACGAATACCGCAAGTACATCGAGAAGGACGCAGCGCTCGAGCGCCGCTTCCAGCCCGTCATGGTGGATCAGCCGAGCGTCGAGGACACGATTTCCATTCTGCGCGGCCTCAAGGAGCGCTATGAAGTCCACCACGGCGTGCGCATCCGCGATGCAGCGCTCGTCGCAGCGGCGACGCTCTCCGACCGCTACATTTCCGACCGCTTCCTGCCGGACAAGGCCATCGACCTCGTCGACGAGGCGGCGGCGAAATTGCGCACGGAGATCGAATCCATGCCGGCGCCGCTCGACGAATGCCGTCGCAAACTCATGCAGCTGACGATCGAGGAGCAGGCGCTGAAGAAAGAGACGGACGCGGCTTCAAAAGACCGCCTCGAAAAACTTGAGCAGGAAAAAGCGGACCTCGAAGCACGCCAAAGCGAGCTCAAGGACAACTGGGAGAAAGAGAAACAGGGCATCCTGCGCGTGCGCGCCATCAAAAAGGAAATCGACGGTGTGAACAGCCAGATGGAAGCGGCCGAGCGCGCCTATGACCTCAACAAGTTGTCGGAGCTCAAATACGGTAAGCTGCCGCAGCTGCAGAAACAGCTCGCCGAACAGGAAGCGGAGATCAACAAGAAGGCGAAAGACCAGCGCCTCCTCAAAGAAGAGGTCGGCGAGGAGGATATCGCGAGCGTCGTCTCGCGCTGGACGGGCATCCCCGTCACGAAGATGCTGACGGGAGAGCGCGAAAAACTCTTGCATCTCGGGGCGGTGCTCCATGAGCGCGTCGTCGGCCAGGACGAGGCGGTCGAGGCCGTCAGCGACGCCATCCTGCGCGCGCGCGCCGGCATCAAGGACCCGAACCGCCCGATCGGCTCGTTCATCTTCCTCGGCCCGACGGGCGTCGGCAAGACGGAGCTTGCGAAGACCTTGGCGGAAGCGCTGTTCGACGACGAGCGCAGCATCATCCGCATCGACATGTCGGAGTACATGGAGAAGCATACGGTCTCGCGCCTCATCGGCGCGCCCCCGGGCTACGTCGGCTATGACGAGGGCGGCCAGCTCACGGAAGCCGTCCGCCGCCATCCGTACAGCGTCATCCTGCTCGACGAGATCGAGAAAGCGCATCGCGACGTCTTCAACGTGCTGCTGCAAATCCTCGACGACGGCCGCCTGACGGACGGCAAAGGCCGCGTCGTGAACTTCAAGAACACGGTCATCATCATGACGAGCAACCTCGGTTCGCATGAAATCCTGAACAAGGAGTACGAAGAAGCGAAAGGCGCTGTCAAGGACATCCTCAAGGATTATTTCCGTCCGGAGTTCCTGAACCGCGTCGATGACATCATCGTGTTCCGCGGCCTGCAGAAAGAACAGGTCAAGGCCATCGCGGGCATCTTGCTCGGCGCGCTCAAAGAACGTATGGAGCGCCAGACGAAGATTTCGCTCACGTGGGACGACGCGGCGCTCACGGCGCTCGCCGACCAGGGCTTCGACCCGAACTTCGGCGCGCGTCCGCTGAAACGCTTGATCTCGCACAAAGTCGAGACAGCGCTCTCGAAAGAGATCATCCGCGGCGATGTCCAAGAGGGCGATACCGTCCGGATGGGCTACGATGGCCAAACGTTCACGTTCGAAAAAGCATAATACCATCATTTTTTCATCGACATCCCGATGACATACGTTTCAAAACCGTGTAGAATATCCAACCAGAAGGACTGCAACGGAGCGGATCGCCGCTTCGCGTGCAGTCCTTTTTCCTATCTTGCATGATTTACTAGAAAATAACAGACGCGAATCGTTTTCGCGGCAGGATTTTCGCAAATTTCATAGAATGATATGACTGAAAAAAGAAAAACATAGGTATAAGGGATAAGGAGGGATGCGCGGTGGCGGAACATGAGCCGATGGTGGAAGTCTTCATCTACGAGACGCGGCAGTTCCTCGAGCAGCTGGAGCAGCTCGCACTCGCGAGCGAGTCCGAGGGGAGCTTCGCGCCGGACGATGTCAATGAAATCTTCCGTGCCATGCATACGATCAAGGGCTCGGCGGCCATGATGATGCTCGAAGAGATTTCGAAGCTGGCGCATGCCGTCGAAGACATCTTTTTCTATATCCGCGAGCTGCATCCGTCGAAGGTCGATGTGTCCGCTATCACGGACATCGTACTGACGGCCGTCGACTTCATGAATGGCGAGGTCGACAAGCTCGACGCGGGCGAGACGCCAGATGGCTCGAGCGCGGATATGCGCGAGCATACGCATGTGTTCCTGCGGCAATTCAAAATCGACAATGGCGATGATCCGGATGTTGATCTCCGCAAGGCCAAGCCGTCGCAGACGTCCGCTGCCAGCGCGGCGCCCGTGCCGCCGCATGAGAAGCCGCAGCAATATTTCATCGCGGCCGCGAAGCCCGAGCCCGCGAAAGAAAGCGGCTTGCATGTCTACGCCGCGACGCTCCATTTCGAGCCGGACTGCGGCATGGAGGAAGTCCGCGCGTTTGGCGTGCTGAACCGCATGAAGGACATCTCTCCGGAATTCCATTACCTGCCGGAGAAGATCCTCGAAGACCCCGGAGCCGTCGATATGATCAAGGACGTCGGCTTCCGCGTCTGGTTCCAGACAGACTTGGCGCCGGACGAGGCACAGAAATTCCTCGAAGAGACGATTTTCCTTGACAAATTGGAATTCCAAGAGCTTGCGAGCACGGCGGAGTGCGAATATTGGCCGAGCCCGCAGCAGCAGGCGATGATCGAAGCGGCGGAAGCGGCGACGCCCGTCGTGCCGCCACCGCCCGAGCGGAAGCCGCACCCTGCGCCAAAACCGCGCGCGGCGGGCGGCGAGCACGAATCACAGATGATTTCCGTGCACATCGACAAGCTCGACCGCCTCATGGACCTCGTCGGCGAACTCGTCATCGCCGAGTCGATGGTCACGCAGAATCCAGATCTCGCGGGACTCGAGCTCGCGAATTTTTCCAAGGCGGCGCGGCAGCTGCACAAGCTCAATGAAGAATTGCAGGACGGCGTGATGTCGCTGCGCATGGTGCCGATCGGCGGCACGTTCAAGAAGATGAACCGCATCGTTCGCGACATGACGAAGAACCTCGGCAAGAAGGCGCGGCTCGTCCTCGTCGGCGAAGAGACGGAAGTCGACAAGAACATCACGGAGCATATCGGCGACCCGCTCATGCACATCGTCCGCAATTCTATGGATCATGGCATCGAGCTGCCCGAAGAGCGCAAAGCGGCTGGCAAGCCCGAGCAGGGCACGATCACGCTGGCCGCGCAAAACGAGGGCGGAGAAGTCGTCATCAAGATTCAGGACGATGGCGGAGGCATGAACCGCGAGAAGATCATGGAAAAGGCGCGCGAGAAACATCTGCTCACGAAGCCCGAAGAAGATTACACCGACCAAGAAGTGTTCGGTTTCATCTTTGCGCCGGGCTTTTCCACGAATGACGAGGTCACGGAATATTCTGGCCGCGGCGTCGGCATGGATGTCGTCGTCTCGAACATTCGCAGCCTCGGCGGCAGCGTGACCGTTGACAGCCAGGAAGGCAAGGGCACGGTCACGATGATCCGCATCCCGCTGACGCTTGCCATCGTCGACGGCATGGTGCTGAAAGTCGGGACATCGCGCTATACACTGCCGATCCGCTCCATCCGCCGTTCGTTCCGTCCGGAGGGCGGGCAAGTCTTCCTCGATGCGGAAGGGCACGAGATGTGCATGGACGCGGGGCGCTGCTGCCCCGTGCTGCGGCTCTCGCGGCTGTATGACGTGGACGGCGCGAAGGAAGACCTCACGCAGGCGATCCTCTTGCTCGTCGAGGCCGACGGCAAGCCGTTCCTCTTGGCGGCTGACGAGCTTTTAGGTGTCCAGCAGATCGTCGTGAAGCCCGTGCCGGCCTACATCCGCGGCATGACGGAGCGCACAGGCCTCACGGGCTGCACGCTTCTCGGCGACGGCGGCATCAGCCTCATCATCGATCCCGAGAAGACGGCCCGATTGATTTATGCATGATGGAGGGATCCTTTTGGACGAAGAACTTCAAGAAGAAGACACGCAGCGGGACAAATACTTGACATTCACGCTCGAGGACGAGCTCTATGGCATCGACATCAAAGTCGTGATCGAGATCATCGGCATCCTGCCGATCACAGCTGTCCCGGAAGTGCCCGATTACGTGAAAGGCATCATTAACCTGCGCGGCAAGATCATCCCGGTCGTCGATATGCGCCTGCGCTTCCACCGCACGCCGCGGGACTACACGGACCGCACGTGTGTCATCGTCATCGAGGCGGACGGCGTGCTCGTCGGCCTCATCATTGATGGCGTCAGCGAGGTGCGCGACATCCCGGAGGCACAGGTTGTGCCGCCGCCAAAACTCAAATCAGCGCAGAATCGCTACATCAAAGGCGTCGGACGGCTCGACGAAGGCAGCAAGGTCGTGTTGCTGCTCGATTGGGGAAAACTCTTTAACAGCGTGGAAAGCGAGCTCTTGGAGAGCATGGCAGACAAAGACGGCGCGCCGCAGGACAAAGAGCAGGGAGGATCGGACAAATGAAAGGTTTCAAAGATATCAAAGTCGGAGCGAAGCTCGTCGCGCTTGTGGCGTTCATGGGCGCGCTCATGCTCGTTTCCGTTTTCCTTACGTTGAACACGGTGGAAAGCATCAATAGCGCGTATCAGCGCATTGACAAATACGATACGCAGGCGGCGCTGAACGCCGTGCAGGCGGGCAAATCGTTCAGCGAGGCGCGCGGCAACTTGACGCGCTACCTGTTCCGCATCGATCCGGCGGAGCGCCAGAAAATCGCCGGCGAGATGACGGCGCAGGACAAGCAGATTGATGAAGCAGTGGCCGCCCTCGCGCCCGGCATCGAAAGTGATGCGGCAAAAGCGGCGATGGCGAAACTGCAGAAAGACCTCAGCGCCTATCGCACGGCGCGTGCGGCGCTCATGGCGGCACAGACCGTGCCGGGCTCGCCCGTCGATGCGCTGCCGGAGCTGAAGCCCGTGCATGACCTCGGCGGGGAGCTCGCGACGGACTTCGAGACGATCGCAAATCTCGGCGTGAGCGGCGCGGCGCAGGAGACGGCGACGCTCGGTGACAGCATTTCTGAGAACCGCATCGTCATGTTCGCCATCTCGCTCGTCGTCATCGTCCTCGCCATGCTCATCGGCCTCTGGCTCGCCCGCATGATTTCGACGCGCCTTTCGCGTTTGCAGGAACGCGCGACGGAGGTTGCGAATGGCGACCTCACGCAGCCCGTCGCGGTGCTGGCGGACGATGAGATCGGCCGCCTCGCGGCTGCGCTCGAGCAGATGCGCGAAAACCTCCAGCAATCCATGAGCGAGATCCACATGGCGGCCGACCAAGTGGCGGCTGGTGCGAAGAACGTCTCGGATGCGAGCGTGTCGCTCTCGCAGGGTGCCGCTGAGCAGGCATCGTCCGTCGAAGAACTGTCGTCGTCCATTTCGGAAATCTCGTCGCAGACGGCGAGCAACGCCGAGAATGCCGAGCAGGCGCACGGCCTCACGGAAAAAGCGCGCGAACAGGCGAAGGTCGGCGACAGCGACATGAAAGAAATGCTCGCGGCTATGGATGCCATCAACACCTCGTCCACGAACATCTCGAAAATCATCAAGGTCATTGACGAAATCGCGTTCCAAACGAACATCCTTGCGCTCAACGCTGCCGTCGAAGCGGCGCGTGCCGGCCAGCACGGCAAAGGCTTTGCCGTCGTCGCCGAGGAAGTCCGCAACCTCGCAGCGCGCAGCGCGAAGGCCGCGAAGGAAACGACGGACATGATCGAGGACTCGATTGAAAAAGTCGAGAACGGCCGCACGATTGCGACGAAGACGGCGGACGCGCTCCAAGCCATCATGAAGCACGTCACGGAAGTCGCGGATATCGTTGGCGCGATCGCCAAGGCTTCGAACGAGCAAAAACTCGCGCTTGCGCAGATCGACCAGGGCGTCACGCAGGTCTCGCAGGTCGTGCAGTCGAATTCCGCGACGAGCGAGCAGGCGGCGTCGGCGAGCGAAGAACTCAGCGCGCAGGCCGAGCGCCTGAAGGAAACCGCCGGCCAGTTCCGCCTCGATTTGTCTCGTACGCACTTTGACCGTCCGCAGATGCCATCGCCAGCCATCAAAAAGCCGCAGCTGCCGCCACAGGGCGCGCGTTCCATGGCGTCAGCACCTCAAGGCGCGAAGCAGCGTCCGACGCATATCGCGCTGACGGATGAAGAAGGGTTCGGCAAGTATTGAGTCCTGCGACATTCCAAGGATTCGCGGCCATCGTTGCCCAAGAATTCGGCATCCAGCTTCCACCGTCCAAGCAGGCGCTCTTGGAGTCGCGCCTGTACAGCCTCTTGAAGCCTGGCGGAGCGGCTGCGGCGTGTGATACGCCAGAAGGCTTTCTCCATGCGGTGAAACAGGATGCTACCGGGCGGTATCTGAAGCTGCTCGCGGAGGCCATCACGACGCATCACACGTTTTTCCTGCGCGAGGCGGATCACTTCGCGTTTTACCGCGACGAGGTCTTGCCGTGGCTCGACCGCACCGTGCGCGATGGTGACATCCGCACGTGGTGCGCAGCCTGCTCGACGGGGCAGGAGTCGTATACGCTCGCGATGCTTCTTGAAGACCGATTTGGGCTTCGCGGGCCTCTATGGGAAAAGACGCTCCTCGCGACGGATTTGTCGAGGGCCGTGCTTGCCTTTGCCAAGAACGGCGTCTATCCGACGTCAACCGTTGAAGTGCTGCCCGAAGCGTGGCAGCGCGGCTACTTTCGCCGCGTGGACGATGCGCATGTGCAGGTGCTCGACGCGATCCGCCGCCAAGTGCTCTACCGGCCGTTCAACCTCATGACGCCCGTGTTTCCTTTCAAGCGTCCGTTCCATGTCATTTTCTGCCGCAATGTCATGATTTATTTCGATGCACCGACGCGTCGGCAGCTCGCGGCGAAATTTGCAGATTTTCTCGTGCCGGGCGGCTATCTTTTCATCGGGCATTCCGAGGTCATCGACCGCCAAGCTGCGCCGCAGTTTGATTATGTGCTGCCGTCCGTTTATCGGAAGAAGGGGAGTTGATCATATGAAGCCTGTCCGCGTCCTGATCGTGGACGACTCCTTGTTCTTCCGCTCGCTCATGGAGCGGGAGCTCGGGCGCGTCCTGCCGCGGGGCAGCCAGGTGTTTTCGGCCGGCGATCCCTTCGAGGCGCGCGACGCGATTTTGAAATATGTACCCGATGTTATGATCCTTGACGTCGAGATGCCGCGCATGGATGGCATTGAATTTCTCACGAAGCTCCTCGCGCAATACGACCAGCCGACGATCGTCGTGACGGGGGATGCGCGCTACGAACCGCTCGCGCGCCAGGCAGGCGCCCGCGATTTTTTGCAAAAGCCGGTCGGCTGCTCGCCGCAACTCTTCTTCACGGAGCTCGGGCGGCGCATCGAGCGCATCGTGACAGGGGGCTCGGACGCGTCCGTGTTGCATTCTCCCGCATTATCTGCGAAGTCTGCGCATCACATCACACTCATCGCGCTCGGCGCATCGACGGGCGGCACGGAAGCGCTGGCGAAAGTCATCCGAGAGCTCGTGCCGCCGCTTCCGCCCATCGTCATCGTCCAGCACATCCCACCGGGATTTTCCTATATGTTCGCGAAGCGGCTCGATCGCGAGTCACCTTTTACGGCGAAAGAAGCGCAAGATGGCGAGCCGCTCGCACCGAATCACGTCTACGTCGCGCCGGGCGATCAGCATCTGCGCGTCCAAGCGGCCGGCGGTGGTCTCTCGGCGCGTTGCGCGAAAGGCGCGCGCGTCAATGGCCATTGTCCGTCCGTTGACGTGCTGTTCCGCTCCGTGGCAGAGCAGGTGGGCGCGCACGCGCTCGGCGCGATCTTCACCGGCATGGGCGCGGATGGTGCGGAAGGCCTGCGCCTCATGCGCGAAGCGGGCGCGCACACGATCGGACAGGATGCAAAATCCTGTGTCGTCTATGGCATGCCGCGCGCGGCCTACGAACTCGGCGCCGTCGAGCGCCAGCTGCCGCTCGACGCCATCCCGGGCGCGATCCTCGCGCTCGCCGGACAGAAATGAAGTGATGAAATGAGAGACCTCCGGGATATGCAGACCGGGCGCAAGCTCTTGACGCCGGAAGTATTGCAAGGGCTGCTCGGCAGCATCGGCGACGGCGTGATCTTGACGGATCGCGAGGAGCGCATCACGTTCCTCAATCCCGCGGCCGCCCGCATCCTCAGTTGCGAAGGGGAAGAGGTGCGCGGCATGCATTGCCTTGCCGTCTGCCCGTTTGTGAAGCTCGGCACGGGGCGGCTGTACAAGGATCCGCTGAAAAAGGCGATGGACGGGCGCTCGTCTGTCGGCCTGTCGCGCGATATCGGCATTTACCGCGATGGTGCGCCCGTCTATCTCTCAGCGACGTGTTCGCCCATCGTCCATCCCGACGGCAGCGTCTATGGCTGCTCCGTCATCTTGCGCGATGTTACGCGCATGCGGCGGCTCGAGCGAAAGGTCCAGCGCGACCACGATTACATGCGCTCCGTTTTCACGGCTGCGAAAGTCGGGCTCTGCGTGCTCGACGGGCAGGCGGCCATCGCGGACATGAATGAGGCGGCCATCGAGGTCATGCAGCGGCCGTTCCAAATGGCTGTCGGCATGCAATTTGGCGATGCGTTCCGCTGCGAGAACAGCTTCGAGCATGGCTGCGGCCACGGCGCGCTGTGTCCGCGCTGTCCCGTGCGGCGCAATCTTGAAGCCGCGCTCAAAAACGAGTCGTATGCCAGCGAGTTCACGGTCACGATGCACCGCCTCGGGCTTGCCGACCCGGTCTGGCTCCAGATTTTCCTCTCGCAGACGCCCGGCGACGGCGACCGCCAGATCATCCTCGCTATGATTGACATTTCCGCGCGCAAGCAGCGCGAGCAGGCGCTCGAGGATGCGCGCCGGCGCGCCGAGGCCGCCGCCCATGCGAAAGGGGAATTCCTCGCGAACATGAGCCACGAGATCCGCACGCCGATCAATGGCATGAACGGCATGATCGACCTCACGCTCAAGACGGCGCTCACAGACGAGCAGCGCGAGAACCTCGAGAATGCCAAGCAGTGCTCGTCCGACCTCCTGCGCATCGTCAGCGACATCCTCGATTTTGCGAAGCTCGACAGCGGTCACATGGAGCTCGAGAGCATCGGCTTTGATCTGCACGAGACGCTCACAAGCGTCTGCGGCCTCTACGAAAAAATGGCGACGCGCAAGGGACTCGCCTTCACGCCGCCCGATCTGCCGCTTGTGCCGCAGTTCATCGTCGGCGATCCGCTGCGTTTGCGGCAGATTCTCAACAACTTGCTCAACAACGCGCTGAAGTTCACATCGGAAGGTTTTATTTCCGTCAAAGCGGCCATCGGCCAGCAGGGCGCGACACAGCTCCTCGAGATCACGGTGCGCGACACGGGAATCGGCATCCCCGAGGAAAAGCAGAAGCAGCTCTTCCAGCCATTCCGCCAGCTCGACGGCTCGACGACGCGGCGCTTTGGCGGCACGGGGCTCGGGCTCGCGATTGTCAAGGAACTTGTGAGTCGCATGGGCGGCGGCATCGATGTCCAGTCCGTGCCGGGACGCGGCAGCGCATTCGCGTTTTGGATTCCATTCACGGAGGCGGCGGCAGCCGAGCCGCAGATCGGCAAGCAGACGGTCTTTTTGAATCCGACGCGACCGAAGGAATCGACAGATGATGCGGATATTGCGGATTTGCTCGCGCTCTGCGAAGCGAAATTGACCGGCGGATCGAGAGAATCAAGAGAACCGGAAAATGATGGAGGGGATAGCGAATGAAAATTTTGATTGCGGAAGACGATCGTATCAGCCGCTCGTTCTTCCAGAAATTCATGTCTGCGCACGGAACGTGCGATGTTGCCGTGGATGGCATGGAGGCGCTGGACCTCTACATGGACGCGGTCAAGGCGAAAGCGCCATACGATCTCCTGTGCCTCGACATCATGATGCCGCGCGTCGACGGCCTCAAAGTCCTCAAGGTCGTCCGCGCCATGGAGCAGCAGCACGCCCTCCCGCGCGCGAAGATCATCATGATGACGGCGCTCGCTGATGTCGAATACGTCGATCAGGCGTTTGACCTCGGCTGCGATGCCTATGCGTCAAAGCCGATTGACACGGCGAAAGTCGAGGAAGTGCTGAAGAATCTCGGACTCATTGATGCCTCATCCCAATGAAGTTCACAGATGTTCCCGAAGAACAACGAGCCTCGCACAACCATGAAACAGTTGTGCGAGGCTCGTTGCTTGAAAGGGTGACGTGTTTTTATAGCCGGTGCCACAGCCCCATGAGATGCATGAGCAGCTCGTGGGGCAATATTTTTGCTGCGAGGCGGTCAAGGAAGGCGATCGCATCCGGCGTGCAGACGGCGATGCCATTTTTTGCGGCGCGAAGCGACCTTCGCGCGACGGTTTCGGCATCCGTTGGAAACGGAAACGTTTTGAAAAGGTGGCGCGTGTCCGTCGTTTCCGCATGGCTGATGAATTCCGTGTCGCGGATCCAGTACGGGCAGACGGCTGTGACGCCGATGCCTTGCGGCGCGAGTTCATAGCCGAGCGAGCGCGACCACGAAAGCACGAAAGCTTTCGTCGCTGCGTAGACGCTGACGCCGGGGATCGGCTGGAACGCGGCGCACGACGCGACGTTCACGATGAGGCTGCCGGCGCCCATGAAAGGGAGCAGCGCGGTGGTCAAGCGGAGCGGCGTGACGCAGTTGAGCTCCGTCATATTCATGAGTGTCGCCGCGTCGATGTCGCCCGCGAAGCCGATGCGGCCGAAGCCCGCGCAGTTCACGAGCCAGCGCACGTTCGGCTCGTCCGTTTTTGCGAGCTCGTCTTCGATGGCTTGCGTCGCGTGTGCTTCCGTGAGATCGAGCGCGAGCACGCGCGCCTTTGTCTTCATGAGGCCGGCGATCGTCGCGAGCCGTTTTTCGCGGCGTGCGATGAGAAAGATTTCATCGAGCCCTTCCGCATCGAGCAGGCGCGCATACCACGCGCCGAGCCCGCTCGACGCGCCCGTGATGATGGCGATATCCATGGACGTTCCTCCTTAAGATAGCTCTTAGCGCCTTGGCGCTTAGAGATATCTTAGCCATTTGCCGACAGGCAAATAGCTTCCTTTATGTAGCTTCTATGCAGCCTCCTTTAGTATATCAGAACGAAAGTGTATAGGAAAGCACTTGCACGGCGCGGCCGTATCGAGTAGAATATAAAACGGAGCCTGCGAAAGGCTCTCGCTTTCGTGCACGCAAAATTTTGAACGACACGCGGAGCGTTTCAAAAACCTTTTACGGAACCAATTCAGGTGGTGTTATATTTTGAACTCAGTTTTCAACGTGGGGATTGATGTCGGTTCGACGACGATCAAGCTCGTCGTGCTCGACAAAGCGAAGCAGCTTGTTTACGAGAACTACGAGCGCCATTTCTCGGAAATCGGCCGCGCCCTGCATGAGAACCTCGAATCTCTGAAGAATGTCGTCGGCGAACAAAAATTCAACTTCGCGCTCACGGGCTCGGCTGGCATGGGCATCGCCCAGCGCATCGGCCTGCCGTTCGTGCAGGAAGTCATCGCCTGCGCGGCGGCTGTCAAAGAGCTCATCCCGCAGACGGACACCGTCGTCGAACTCGGCGGCGAGGACGCGAAGATCACGTATTTCGGCGCGGCGCCGGAGCAGCGCATGAATGGCGTCTGCGCCGGCGGTACGGGCTCGTTCATCGACCATATGGCATCGCTGCTGTCGACGGACGCGAAAGGACTCAATGACCTCGCGGCCAAAGGCAAGCAGATCTACACGATCGCCTCGCGCTGCGGTGTTTTCGCGAAGACGGACATCCAGGCGCTCATGAATGACGGTGCGGAAAAAGCCGATATCGCGCTTTCCATCCTGCAGGCCGTCGTCAATCAGACGATCGGCAACCTCGCGCAGGGCCGCCCGATTGATGGTCATGTCGCGTTCCTCGGCGGGCCGCTCCATTTTTTGCCGGAGCTCAAAAAGCGCTTCATCGAGACGCTCGGCCTCGACGCGGAGCATACGGTCGATACGCCGGACGGCAATTATTTTGTCGCCATGGGCGCGGCGCTTTCGGATGAGACGGAAGTCGTCGATACGAAGCGCCTCGAGGATTCGATTCAACGGGCAGAAGAAGCCGCGGCCGGCGAGACGCGCCAGGCGGATTTCACGCTGTTCGCGGACGCGGCAGATTACCAGACGTTCAAGGAGCGCCACGACCGCGACAAGGTGCCGCGCAGCGATTTCGCCAGTTATTCCGGTCCTGTGTATCTCGGCATCGACGCTGGCTCGACGACGACGAAGCTCGCGGCGATCGGCAAGGATAAGGAGCTCCTCTACACGGCCTATGGCAGCAACCACGGCTCGCCGCTCAAAAGCGTTGTATCGGAGTTGAAAGACTTCTACCAGGCGCTCCCGAAAAACGCCTACGTCGCCGGCTGTATGACGACGGGCTATGGAGAGGCCATCGTCAAGGCCGGCATCCATGCGGATGGCGGCGAGGTCGAGACTTTCGCGCATTTGCGCGCCGCGCAGGAATTCTGCCCCGAGGTCACGTTCGTGCTCGACATCGGCGGCCAGGACATGAAGTGCTTCTTCGTCAAGGACGGCAGCATCGGCAACATCACGCTCAATGAAGCGTGTTCCGCCGGCTGCGGTTCGTTCATCCAGAACTTCGCCGAAGGCCTGCACATGACGCCGGCGGAGTTCGCGAAGCTGGCCTTGCAGTCGAAAGCGCCCGTCGATCTCGGCACGCGCTGCACGGTCTTCATGAATTCGAAGGTCAAGCAGGCGCAGAAAGAGGGCGCGGCCGTCGCAGATATCTCGGCCGGCATCGCGTTCTCCGTCATCAAGAACGCGCTGTTCAAGGTCATGCAGCTCAAGGACGTGCGCACGCTCGGCGACCACATCGTCGTGCAGGGCGGCACGTTCTATAACGATGCCGTGCTGCGTTGCATGGAAAAGCTCCTCGACCGCGACGTCATCCGTCCCGACATCGCCGGCATCATGGGCGCGTATGGCGCGGCCATCCTTGCGCTCGAGTCCGGGAGCAAGCAGTCGAGCATTCTTTCGGCGGACGAGCTTGACGCCTTTGACGTGCAGACAAGCTCATATCGCTGCAAAGGTTGCGGCAACAAGTGCCTGATTACCATGCAGAAATTCCCGGACGGCGGCAAATATTTCACGGGCAACCGCTGCGAACGCGGCATCGGCGGCAAGCGGCCGGACGAGGACGAGACGCCGAACATCTACCAGTACAAGTACCGCCGCATGTTCCGCTACTACGAGCCGCTCGCGGAAGATGCGGCCACGCGCGGCACGATCGGCATCCCGCGCGTGCTGAACATGTACGAGGATTATCCATTCTGGTTCACATTCTTCACGTATCTCGGCTACCGCGTGCAGCTTTCGGGCAAGTCGACGGCGAAGATGTATTACAAAGGCATGGCGACGGTCCCGTCCGATTCGCTCTGCTATCCGGCGAAGATCGTCCACGGCCACGTCATGGACCTCATCGAAAAGGGCGTCACGAAGATCTTCTATCCGTGCGAGCCGTACAATATGGTCGACGACAAGCATCCGTCGGACAACCATTTCAATTGCCCGATCGTCGCGTCGTACGCGGAAAACATCCGCGGCAACATGGACGTGCTGCGCGAAAAGCACATCGACTTCCTCCAGCCATTTTTGCCGATCAACGATGAAAAGCGCATGGCGCAGCGTCTGATTGAAGCGTTGAAGAACGAGCATCTGCCGAAGGACGAAATCGTTGCAGCGGTTGATGCGGCCTATAAAGAGCTCGCGCAGTACCGCCAGGATGTGCGCGACTATGGCGCGAAAATCCTCGAACGCCTCGAGCAGACGGGTGAGCACGCCATCTTGCTCGTCGGCCGTCCGTATCATATCGACCCGGAGATCAACCACGGCATCCCGGAGATGATCCAGAGCTATCATCTGCCGATCCTCTCGGAGGACGCGGTCTATCATATGCCCGTCCAGGGCGGGAAGCTCCATATCGTCAACCAGTGGAGCTACCATGCGCGCCTCTATCATGCGGCGCAGTTCGTCTGCGAGCATCCGAACCTCACGCTCATCCAGTTCAGCTCGTTCGGCTGCGGCCTCGACGCCATCACGACGGGGCAGGTGCGCGACATCCTCGAAGCGCATGACCGCATCTACACGATGATCAAGCTCGACGAGGTCTCGAACCTCGGCGCGGCGCGCATCCGTCTGCGCTCGCTCATGGCGGCACTCGCCCGTCGCAAGCCCGTCGCGTATCACGACGTCCAGCCCATCGAGCGGCCGCGCTTCACGGCGGCGTGCAAGAAGACGCATACGATCCTCGCGCCGCAGATGGCGCCGATCCATTTCGAGCTCATCGAGAGTGTCATGCAGGATTTCGGCTATCAGGTCGTCGTGCCGCCGATGCCAGACCGGGCGGCCATCGACCTCGGCCTCCGCTACGTCAACAACGATATGTGCTATCCGTGCATCGTCGTCGTCGGCCAGCTGCTTGCGGCGCTGAAATCGGGCAAGTACGATCCCGACCATACGAGCATCGCCATGTTCCAGACGTGCGGTGCCTGCCGTGCTACGAACTACATGAGCGTGCTGCGTTCGGCACTCAAATACGCGGGCTACGGCCAGGTGCCGGTCTTCGCCGTGCATGGCTTGCCGGAAGAGACGGACGAGTTCCATCTCACGCGGCCGATGCTGATCGCGGCCATCAAGGCTGCCATTTTCGGCGATATCCTGCAAAACGTCAAGAATCGCATGCTGCCGTATGAACTCCAGCATGGCGAGACGATGCGGCTCTACCGCAAGTGGATGGCGGTCTGCAAAGCCGTCGTGCGCGACGGCGGCTACTTCCGCTTCCAGCGCACGGTCAAGCAGATGATCAAGGAATTTGACAACATCCCGATTGACGAAGAACTCTGGAAGCCGAAAGTCGGCATCGTCGGCGAGATTTTGGCGAAATATCATCCCGTCGCGAACAACCATATCGAGGACGTTTTGATTCATGAAGGCGCGGAAGTCGTCATGCCGGACTTCGTCGATTTCTTCCTTTACTCGGCATACGATCCCATCGTCCAGCATCGCCTGCTCGATGGCAAGGGGAAAGCGAGCTTCTTCGGGCGGATGTTTATTGGCATCATTGATTTCTACCGTGCCCCGATGCGCAAGGCCATGCTCCGCAGCCGCCATTTCCGTGCGCCGCACAAGATCGATGAGACGGCGCGGCTCGCCGAGCGCCATGTCAGCCTCGGCAACATGGCCGGCGAGGGCTGGTTCCTCACGGGCGAGATGGTGAAGCTCATCGACGAAGGCGTGCCGAATGTCGTCTGCCTCCAACCATTTGGCTGCCTGCCGAACCACATCACGGGCAAGGGCGTCATGCACGAGCTCCGCGAAAGCTACCAGGGCGCGAACATCACGGCCATCGACTGTGACGCCGGCTCGTCCGAAGTCAACCAGCTCAACCGCTTGAAGCTCATGCTGTCCGTCGCGAAAGACCGCGGCCCTGCGGGGGACTATGCACCCTACACGCCGCAGGCCATGGGAGGGCCGCGCCCATGAGCGCGCACGTCATGGGCACGGGCGCGATGGGCGAAGCGTGGACGCCGCGCGAGGAGGGAAGCCAGATGGAACCGCGTCATCGCCGCAAGGCGACGAGCCATGTAAGCTCGGAAGACCGCCGCATGGGACGCCGCCAAGGCATCTCGTTCGTGCTCGGCTTCCTGCTGTTCCTCGGCTGCTTCGGCGTCTACTTCGCCTCGCAGACCGATTATGTCCAAAAAACGTGGCTGTATCCGTATCCGTACCGTGAGACCGTCGAGCAGTATGCGAAAACGTATGGGGTCGACAGCAGTCTCGCGGCCGGCGTCATCCATGCGGAAAGCCGCTTCAAGAGCAACGCGCAATCGCATCGCGGCGCCGTCGGCCTCATGCAGCTCATGCCGGACACGGCAGAGTGGATCGCGCAGGAGGTCGACAACGACTACCATTGCACGCTTGCCGAGATCCAAGAGCCCGAGACGAATATCCGCTATGGCATCTGGTATCTCGCCTCGCTCCAAAAAGAATTCGACGGCAACGACATCCTCGCGCTCGCGGCCTACAATGCCGGCCGCGGCAACGTGCAGGATTGGATGACCGAGTATGGCTGGATGTCCGATTTCGCCTCCGTCGATGCGATCCCCTATGCGGAGACGCGGGAATATGTCAGCCGCGTGCTCAAGTACCAGAAAAAATACCAGGCGCTCTACACGCCACGCTCCGAGGGGTTTCTCTCGGCTTTCGCTAGGTGATAAGCCTCCCCCTTTGGGGGAGGTGCCGAGCGAATGCGAGGCGGAGAGGGTCACGTAGTTCCAAAATTCGATAGCCTATCGGTAGAATTGAGAATCTCGTAACGCCGCTACCCTTCGTCGCAAGCGACATAAGCGACCGCTAAGCGCTGAAGCGCTAAGCGTCTGCTTATCCGACCCCTTCGGGGCCACCTCCCCCAGAGGGGGAGGCTTGGCGTGCGATGATTATTGCGAAGGTTTAACATAAGGAGGATAAACTCCCGTGAAAAAGATCCGAAAAGCCGTCATCCCCGCCGCCGGCTATGGCACGCGTTTTTTGCCGGCCACGAAGGCGACGCCGAAGGAAATGCTGCCGATCGTCGACAAGCCGACGATCCAGTACATCGTCGAAGAAGCGCTCGCGAGCGGCATCGAGGACATCCTCATCGTCAGCGGCCACGGCAAGCGCGCCATCGAAGACCATTTCGATTCCGCGCCCGAGCTCGAAGCGCAGCTGAAGAAAAAGGGCAAAACCGACCTCTTGAAGCTCGTGCAGGAAACAGCGGACATCAATGTCCACTACATCCGCCAGCGCTATATGCGCGGCCTCGGCGACGCCATCCTCTGCGCGAAAGCGTTCATGGGCGACGAGCCGTTTGCCGTGCTCTTGGGCGACGATGTCGTCTACCATCCCGAGAAGCCGGCGCTCCAGCAGCTCATCGACGTCTACAATGAGACGGGCGGCTCCGTGCTCGGCTGCCAGCAGGTGCCGGAGGAAAAAGTCTCGTCGTACGGCATCGTCAGCGGCACGCCGGCGCTTGGCAATGACCGCCTGCTGCGCGTCCATGACATGGTGGAAAAACCGGACGTCCAGGATGCTCCGAGCCGCTTTGCCGTGCTCGGCCGCTACATCATCAAGCCCGAGATCTTTTCCATCCTCGAGAACACGCAACCCGGCAAAGGCGGCGAGATCCAGCTGACGGACGCGCTGAAAGTCCTCGCGAAACGCGACGCGGTCTATGCCTATGACTTCGAAGGCCAGCGCTACGATCTCGGCGACAAGCTCGGCTTCCTCAAGGCGACGGTCGAGTTCGCCCTGCGCCGCGACGACCTCGGCGCGCCGTTCCGCGCGTATCTCAAAGAAATCGCAGAAAAAGGCATTTGACATGCAGAAAAAATCCAAAGCAAACCTCGCTCTGGCCATCAGTGCCGCCGGTTTTCTGGGGACGCTCCCGGCCGGCGGCTTTTTTGGCGGCCTCGTGCATCATGGTTTCCTCGCCGCGACGATCGGCGGCCTCGCGGACTGGTTTGCCGTCACGGCGATCTTCCGCAAGCCGCTCGGCATCGCGTACCGCACGGATATCCTGCGCCGCAACCGCGGCCGCATCATGGATGCGCTTGTGACGTTCGCGAGCGACGACTTGCTGTCCGCCCGCAACATCATGCAAGTCGTTGACGACCAGGACACGGCCGGCCTCTTCGTCGATTACTTGGAGCATCGCGGCGGCCACGAGCGGCTGCGCGCCGTCGTGGACGATGTCGTGCTCAAAGCCGTCAACACGATGGACACGCAGCGCATCGCGGACGAGCTCGCGCCCGTCCTCATGGAGAGCCTGCGGGACGTTCCGCTCGAGCGCGCACTGCTCGACATCGTGCGCCTGCTCGCGGACGAGCGACACAGCCGCCCGATCCTCCAGACATTCCTCGGCATCGCCGAGCGCGTGCTCGCGAGCCCCGTGCTCCACGATGTGCTGCTCGAAAATGTCACGGCACTTCGCAAATCGTATGAAAAAGATTCGTTTGGCCGCGCGTTCCTGCTGTCGTCGCTCGGCCTCACGGACGAGCACATCGTAGCGCTCATCTGCGAGCGCCTTGCGGCGAAAGTGAAGAAACTCCAAGCAGGCGACACGGAAGCCTATGCGGCGGCGAAAGCCGATTTTGAGATGATGCTCCTCGCGCTCGCGCAGGATGAATCGCTCGCGGCCGCGCTCGCCGATTGGAAAAACGCACTGCTGCAATCCTTTGACATCCGTCCGATGATCGCCTCATGGATGGAGCGCAACATCAAGGGCGTCCATCCGTTCTGGCTCGATGCACTCGATGCGTTTGTGGACAAAAAAATCAGCGCGTTCGAATCGTCAAAACCGTGGCAGCGCCGCTTCGATGCCTTCGTGAAAGCGTTCCTCAAGGAGGAACTCACGAAGCATCACGACGCGATCCCCGGCCTCGTGCGCGAACGCCTCAATGAATTCACAGATGACAAGTTGGTTTCCTTCGTTGAAACGAAAGTGCAGGACGATCTCCAGATGATCCGCATCAATGGCGCCGTCGTCGGCTCGCTCGTCGGCATGGGACTCTATGTGCTCGTCGAACTTGCGGAAAGGATGTGGCATTGATGGCGTTCCTCTGGAAAAATTGGAACAGCGCGGACAAGACGCTTCTCGCAGCATTCGCGATTTTCTTGCTGGCGCTTGCGACGCATCTGTATTCGCCCGGCAACCGCTTTGCCGAAGGCTTCTTGTTCTGCGCCGAGGCCGCGCTCGTCGGCGGCATCGCCGACTGGTTTGCCGTGACGGCGCTCTTCCGCAAACCCTTGGGCTTTCCGTGGCACACGGCCATCCTGCCGCGCCGACGCCCGCAATTCGTCAAGGCCTGCGTGACGATGGTGCAGAAAGAATTTTTCTCGCGCCGCAAGATCTTTCATCACCTCGAAAAATTTCATCTGCTGCCGACGCTCCTCGCGTGGCTGCGCGAGCCGGAGACGAAAGAGCGGCTGACGCATCAGATGATCCATTACCTGCGCGACTTCCTGCTGCGGCAGGATGCGGACGCGCAGTCGGCGGCGCTCGCGGCGAAACTCCGCGAGGCCATCGAGGATGTCGAGCCGGAAGACCTCTTCGGCGCGCTCGGGCGCTGGCTGCAGGAGAGCGGCCGCGACCATGAAGCACTCGCGCGCCTCGCGCAGATGATGCGGCCGCGCATCGCCTCGGATGAGACACGCGCGTACCTGCAAAAGATGCTCGAACGCTATGAGAAAGAGCAGACGGAAGGAACGGCGTTCGGTCCGTTCCTCGCGATGCTCGCAGAAGCGACGCATATCGTAGACCTCGAGGAAGCCGCGACCATCATGCAACGCCAATTGCTCGCGATGGCGGACGAACTCGCGGAGGCCGGCTCGCCGCTGCAGGAAAACGTGCTGGCGCTTTTCTACGAACAGGCGGCCGTGCTCAATGGCGACATCGATTTCCACCTCATGACGCATGAGCTCAAGGACAGCATCACGAGCGAGCTGCCCATTGAGCAAGTCACGGGCGAAGCGCTGCATCACTTGCGCGCACATTTCGCGGCGGACAAGGCGCGCAGCGTCGATCCCTTGGAAGAACATCTGCCGATGGTCCATTCGCGCCTCGCCGAACTTCTCCAAGGCGAATACGATCGCGCGCTCGCGCTCATCGAGACGGACGAGCAGCTGCGGAAGACGGTCGGCCATTTCCTCTATGACATCATCGCGCGCTCCATGCTCCACGCGCAGGCGCTCGTCGGCGTCATCGTCGAGCGCGTGCTCTCGCGCATGACGGACGAGCAGCTCAATCATCTCGTCTACGACAAGGTCGAGCCCGACCTCCTCTGGATTCGCATGAACGGCTCGATCGTCGGCGCGGGCATCGGATTTTTGCTATATGTCCTGCTTTTGATGTTTCACTGAAAGAAGCTTCCAATCTGGGAACTTTTTTCGAAGAGATTTTTTCGGTTGGCACAGACGAACCAGCAAGAATGCAATGTTTTGATGTTATTGCAGTAATTCACATAGAAAAAAGACCGAAGATGCATTGCATTTTCGGCCTTTTTTCATGGAGATATGCAGGGATCAGATGCCCATCTCGATGTTCTTGATGGTCTGCGTGATCGTCTGTACCTGCTGCTCGGCGGCTTCGTTGATGCGTTCGAGCGACTGGATGGAATCCGTGGAGTTCGAGATGTGGCGGATGCCTTCGTCGAGCGTCTTGTGGAGGTCTTTCATCTGGCCTTTGAATGTCTCGTCGAAATCGCTGACCTTGTTTTCAAATGTCTGATTCGCGGCGAGGATGTCGTCGATCTCGCGGACGTCTTTCAGGAGCATCTGGATGGCTTCGTCCGACGTGTGGAGGCTCGTCTGCGTGTTTTCCGAGAGCTTGCGGACTTCCTGTGCGACGACGGAGAAGCCGCGGCCCGCTTCGCCGGCGCGCGCCGCTTCGATGGCGGCGTTGAGCGCGAGGAGGTTCGTCTGAGCGGCGATCTCGTTGATCATCTTCATGACGCCATCGATCTTCTGCGTGCTCTTCGAGAGCATGTCGAGCTTCGGCGTGATATTGTGGTTGCGCTCGATGAGCTGTGAGAACAAATTACCTTGCTCGTCGACGCCGGAAGAGACATTCTGGATGGATTCTTTGATGACGGCGACGTCCTCGGACATGCTGCGGATCGTGCGGACGATGGTCGGCATTTTCTGCTGGTAATCTTGGAAAAGCTGGATGAGCTCGTCCTTGAGCGTTTCCGTGTGCTGCTGGCGGTTGATGATGCGCTGCAGGAAAAAGGCGCGGCAACTTGCGTAGATGCTCGCGAACTGGTCGATGTACGCGTCGCGGAAGGCGGTCCCCGTCGGGACGTGATAGAACATGATCGCCGTCAGCGTCTCATTGACATGCAGGCCCGCAATTTCGCCGAAGCTCGAGAAGCCGGCGACGGGGATGTTGTCAAACGCATGGACGGTGGGAATTTCATTCGGATAGCCGAGGCGGCGCAGGATGCAGTCGTTCAAGATGCCTCCGATCGGCGCGGGCTTGGCCTCCGAAAACGCGCGGATGGCCGGCTCGAGCGTGCTGGCGAGCGGCTTGCGGCGCAGGAGGTGCAGCGTCTCGGCCGTCACGACGTCGCAGAAGAAGTTCACGCGGTCATTCGCTTCGTCGATGCCGGAGATGGTGCGGATGAAATCTTCGCCGCCGATGTCCGTCGCGAACGTGTAGTCCTGCATTTTCGCATTGAGTTCGGAGACGGAAGACACGCCGAGCTCCCGCTCGAGCGCCTTGATGAACGAGATCGGACGGCCGTCTGCGCCTTCGACCGTGCGGATGTAGCGGAGCGCCGTATTCGCGCCGAGAACGCGGAACGATGTGCCCGTGCGCTCGACGGCCTGCGTCTTCATGATGCCGTAGCGGTATTCTTTCGCGAGGCGGACGAGCGTGATGACGGCTTGGTTCTCGACGGTCTGCTCGCCGTCGTAGATGTACGTGTGCGTGAAGTCCGTCTTGCCGCCCGCGCTGCCGCCGATGAACGGGCAGGGGAACATGCCGGACTCGTAGAGGCCTTGCAGCACAAACGTCTCGCAGTTCGAGAGGCCGTCGATGTAGACGAGCGCGAATGTATGGTTGACGCTGATGCGGAACGGCGGCTTGTGCTTCTTGATCTCGGACGCGATCATTTCCGTGCGCTCGGCGACGCTCATCTGGACTTCGCCCTGGCGCAGGTCGTCATTCGGCAGCGGGATGCTCATCGTGTAGACGTCCTCGATCATGCGACGGGAGAATGTTTCCAAGAGGACTTTCGCGCGGCCTTCGTCGTCCGTCTGGTACAGCGGACGATTTGTGCCATGGCAAAGCTCGCCGGATGTCGTCATGAGGATGAGTTTCGCGTTCGGCGGCAGCTGCGGTTTGATTTTTCGCGCGACATCGTCGAGTTCGAGGTCGGGCGAGACGAAGCCGAGCGCGAGCGCCGCGCCGTCCGCGACATCAATGACGTCCTTCATGTGCGGGCCGTCGAGCTCGCTCATCCCGAGGTACGCGGTCTTGATGTCCTGCTTGGCCTGCGCGACAGGTTTCGCCACTGGTGTCGGAGCAGGCGCGGCCTCGGCGCGCTTCATGACGATGTCAGGTTTTTTCTTCGACGAAAAAAGGGAAAACATCATGCATCCACATCCTTTTCTTGTTCATGATGAAAGAATTCGTTTGTATTTCCTATCTTGTATTCATTCGCCGTCGGAGGCAAAAACCCTTTTTCTGCATAAAATTTCTTCCAAAATATAGGGAAGAAAGTGCAAAATCTTTTGTATCAGTTCAGGAAATATTGGAAGGCCGCAGGAATGCTGTACGTCGTTTCCAGTTCTTCCTCGGTTGCCCAGAGAATTGCGTCACGCGGCTCGCAAACGCTCATTGCTTCGCTCGGCGCGAGCGTGACATCGTAGGCGCTCATGTCCCACTCGACGTGGCTGAATATATGGCGGGCGGGCGGACGTTTTTTGACGTGTGCAACGGGAAATCCTGCGTTCCCGAGTGTCCAGCGGACGGCAGCAGCCGTCTGGTGGCCAGGCAGGTGCGGCAATTCGTAGAGCCCGGCGAGCAATCCTTTCTTCGGCCGTTTCTGCAACGCGAGCCGTTTCGTCGTTTCGTCGAAGATGTGCAGCACGGTCATCTGCTCGATGCGCCGTGCTTTTTTTGCGGACTTGTGCGGGAACTCTGCGGTGGTGTCATGTGCTCGTGCGTGACACATTGCGGTCAGCGGGCAAGCGTCGCAGTGCGGTGCGCCATTCGGCACGCAGACGGTCGCGCCGAGTTCCATAAGCGCCTGATTGAGCGTCGCGGAAACGATGGATTCTTCATAAATCGGCCGCAGTGCGTCTTCGACGGCGCGCTTCGTGGCGTCTTTCAGCACGTCGCCCTCGAACTCCGTGAGCCGCGTGACGACGCGTAGCACGTTGCCGTCGACAGCGGGCGCGGCGTGATGGCCGGCGATCGAGCTGATGGCGTCGGCCGTGTAGCGGCCGATGCCGGGGAGTTTCAAGAGATCGTCAAACAGGAGCGGCATCCGGCCATTGTATTCATCCACGATCACTTGCGCGGCTTTTTTCAGATTCCGCGCACGGCTGTAGTAACCGAGCCCTTGCCAAAGTTTCATGAGCGTGTTATCATCGACGTCTGCGAGTGCGGCGATGTCAGGGAGCGTCTTCATGAAGCGTTTGAAGTACGGGATGACGGCGACGACGCGCGTCTGCTGGAGCATGATCTCCGAGATCCAGACGCGGTAAGGCGTGATCGTCTCCCGCCACGGCAGGCGGCGCGCGACGGTCGGATACCACGCGAGGAGCGGCTGCTTGGCAGCGGCGAGCACATCTGCGTGCGGCACGAGTGGTGTTTTTTTCTGTGTCATGAACGAGAGGATTCCTTTCACGCAAGTTTTGCGAGACATTTGACGTTTATTCTATCATGAATGCGCGAGAAAAGAAATTTTTCCCGACGTTTTTGTCCGTTCTTGCGCTTCGTCGGCAGGATTTTCGTGGTTGCGTGTATAATTAAACAGCAGGCAGACAGAAGAACCGGGAGGTGCGACACGATGGTGGAACAGGCTGGCAAGACCGTCCGCGAGCGGACGGAAGAACTCGAGTACGAGATGCTGTCTCCGCAGGCCGCGAAGAGCCGCGAGGCACGGAGGAAAGAACCGATGGAGGAGTGCCCGTTCCGCACGAAGTTCCAGCGTGATCGCGACCGCATCCTGCATTCGAAATCGTTCCGTCGGCTCAAGCACAAGACGCAAGTCTACATCGTCGCGGGCGACCACTATCGCACGCGCATGACACACAGCCTCGAAGTCTCGCAGATCTCGCGCACGATTGCGCGCGGCTTGCGGCTCAATGAAGATCTCGTCGAGGCCATCGCGCTCGGCCATGATGTCGGGCACACGCCGTTCGGTCATGCGGGCGAGGCGGCGATGGACGAGCTCACGGGACATTTCAAACATAATGAACAAAGTTTGCGCGTCGTGGAATTCCTCGAAAAAGGCGGGCACGGTCTGAACCTCACGATGGAAGTGAAAGACGGTATCGTGAACCACACGGGGGGACGCCAGCCGCGCACGTTGGAAGGGCGCATCGTGAAGACGGCCGACCGCATCGCGTACCTTTCGCACGATTATGATGACAGCTTGCGCGCCGGCCTCTTGACGCCGGACGATTTGCCGCAGGATGTGCGCGCGCGCTTTGGCGATACGACGTCGCAGATGATCACGGGCATGGTCTCGGACATGATCGAAGCCTCGATGGGGCAGGGCGACATCTTGCAGAGCGACGAAGGCAAGCGGGTCATGGATGTGTTCCGCGATTTCATGTTCGAGCGCGTCTATCATTCGGACGTCCTCGCGCACGAGCGCGAGCAGGCGAAATTCGTGCTGCGGCAGCTTTATGAGCATTATCTTGCGCATTTTGACGAGCTGCCGACGGAGTTTGCCCGCCGCGAGTCGTATTGGGGCCGCAAGCAGACGGTCGCCGATTACGTCGCGGGACTGACGGACAGTTATGCCGTGCAGCTGTTCAACGAGATTTTCATGCCGCCCGTCGGCCTTATGGTGCATTGATGACAGCGGTTTTCAAGATTTTATGAGATTCAAAGAATTATTTTTGTCAAGAGAAAAAGGAAATTTCCGTTTTATGGTGAATATATATTCTTGACGGAGGGGAGAGCATGGAACGAGCAGACCGAACAGATATGGATGCGTTCGTCGAACGGGTCGAACAAGGGTCTGACATCGTCGATGTCATCTCTCATTATGTCACGCTCAAGCGGAAGGGCAATCGCTTCTGGGGGTGTTGCCCGTTCCATCAGGAAAAAACGCCATCATTTTCGGTCGTTCCCGAGAAGGGATTTTTTTATTGCTTCGGCTGTCATGCAGGCGGCAACGTCTTCAAGTTTCTCTCGCTCATCGAGAACGTGACGTATTTCGAGGCCATCAAGCTGCAAGCGGAGAAGCTCGGCATCCCGCTGCCGGAACGACCGAAGTCAGCACAGGAAAAAGCGCGCGAACAGAGGCTGAAAGACCTCCTGAAAGTCAACGACATGGCGCGGACGTTTTTCCACAACTGCTTGACGATGACGCACATGGGCGAGGTCGGCAAGACGTATTTCGCCGGACGCGGCATCTCGATGGACACCATCGAGGAATTCGGGCTCGGCTATGCGCCGAACGCGTGGGATAAGCTCACGAAAGCGTTCCTCGCGCGCGGCGTGCCGCAGGCGTTCCTCTTGGAAGACGGCCTTGCGATGGAGCGCCGGGAAGGGCAGGGCATCTACGACCGTTTCCGCAACCGCGTCATGATCCCGATTGCGGACGAGCGCGGTCGCGTCGTCGGCTTCGGCGGGCGCGTGCTCGATGACAGCAAACCGAAATACTTGAATACGAAAGAGACCGTGCTGTTCAACAAGCGGCGGCTGCTCTTCGGCCTCGACCGGTCGCATCAGGCAATCCGGCAGGCGGGCTATGCCATCATTGTCGAAGGTTACATGGACGCGATTTCCGTGTTTGACGCGGGCGTGAAGAACGTCGTCGCGTCGCTCGGCACGTCGTTTACGGCGGAGCATTGCAAGAAGCTCCTGCGCTATGCGAAGAGGTTTTATTTCTGCTACGACAGCGACGAGGCCGGGCAGAACGCGACAATCCGCGCGCTCACCGTCGTGCGCGACTCCGGTGCGGAGGTGCGCGTCATCGTCGTGCCGGACGGCAAGGATCCCGACGAATTCATCCGCAAGCATGGCGCTGACGCATTCCGCGCGCTCGTCGATCAGGCGCTGTCCCTCACGGACTACCGCTTGCGCTATGTGCTTTCGCATGTGGATCTGCAGTCGTTCGACGGGAAAATGCGGGCGCTCCATGAGATGCTGCCCGTGCTCGCGACGATGCGCAGCGTGGCGGAGCGTTCCGAGCTTTCGAAGCGCCTCGCGCAGACGCTCTTGATGGACGAGGGCATCATCCGCGAGGAGACGGCGAGAGCTGCGCGGAATCCGCAGCTCTTGTGGCAGGAAGCAGAGACCGTCGGCCCGGCGCAGCGCGCAGCGGCGCAATACACGCGCCGTGCCTCGCAGCGCGCGGACAGCGCCTTGCAAAAGGCTGGCCGCATCGTGCTGCATGCCGTCTGGGAGGAGCCGTCGCTCCTCGACCATGCGCTTTCGATGATCCCATTGGAAGACATCCCTGATGATGTCCAGCGCAGCATTTTCACGTATCTCAAGGGCGTGGCGGCTGGCGGTGGGGGCTTTGACAGCACGCAGCTCGCGGCCGCGCTCGGGGACGAGGCGGCGGAGGAGCTCTCGCGCGCCATGGTGGAAAATGAAGGCGGGACGGAAGAAGGACAGCAAAAGAGCGGCATCGCGGCCTACAGCGATGCCATCGCGCGCTTGCATCGCGCCTACTTGAAACAGCGGTATGAGAGGCTCAGCCGCGAGGCGACGGAGGCGAGTACGTCCGGCAATCTTTCTGGCATGGCGGAAAAGCTCAAGGAGCTCACAGAAATCAAAAAGGAAATGGATGGTTGACACGTTGAAACACACGCTGCATACGTTGATGAGGATAGAAGAGAGCAAGGGGAATACGACAGAATTTGAGAGGGGGCTGCTCCATGGCTGAAACGAAGAAAAAAGCGGCCAAGGCAGAAAACCATAGTGCGGAAATCATCGCGAACCTTTTGAAAAAAGGCAAGAAGAACGGTGGCACGCTGACGTATGGCGATCTCATGGAAGCGCTGCAGACGCAAGATCTTTCCCCGGACGAAATCGATGACATGTATGATGTCTTCAGCAAGAAAGGCATCGAGATCGTCGATGATTCGAACCAGGACGACGTGGAGGACGAGATTCCCGAGAAGGAAGAGGAAGAGGTCGAGATCGACCTCTCCGTGCCGGAGGGCGTCAGCATCGACGATCCCGTGCGCATGTATCTCAAGGAAATCGGCCGCGTGCCGCTCCTGACAGCAGAAGAAGAGGTCGCGCTCGCGAAGCGCATGAATGACGGCGATGAAGAAGCGTCGAAGCGCCTCGCCGAGGCAAACCTGCGCCTTGTCGTGTCGATCGCGAAGCGTTACGTCGGCCGCGGCATGCTGTTCCTCGACCTCATCCAGGAGGGCAACCTCGGCCTCATCAAGGCCGTCGAAAAATTCGACTACACGAAGGGCTACAAGTTCTCGACGTATGCGACGTGGTGGATCCGCCAGGCCATCACGCGCGCGATTGCCGACCAGGCGCGCACGATCCGCATCCCCGTGCACATGGTCGAGACGATCAACAAGCTCATCCGCGTGTCGCGCCAGCTCCTGCAAACGCTCGGCCGCGAGCCGACCCCCGAGGAAATCGCGAAGGAAATGGACATCAGCGTCGACCGCGTGCGCGAGATCATGAAGATCGCGCAAGAACCGGTTTCGCTCGAGACGCCAATCGGCGAAGAGGAAGATTCGCATCTCGGCGACTTCATCGAGGATGATGCGGCCCCGGCGCCAGCCGATGCCGCGTCGTTCATGCTGCTGAAGGAGCAGCTTGAGGAAGTGCTCGACACGCTGACGCCGCGCGAGGAAAAAGTCCTGCGCTTGCGTTTCGGCCTCGATGACGGCCGTGCGCGCACGCTTGAAGAAGTCGGCCAGAACTTCGGCGTCACGCGCGAGCGCATCCGCCAGATCGAGGCGAAAGCGCTCCGCAAGCTCCGCCATCCGAGCCGCAGCCGCAAGCTGAAAGATTTCCTCGATTGACGGCAAAACATCTTGACAAAAATGGCAATGATGCCGTATAATCCCATCTTTGACAGTTGAAAGCCACAGAACCCTTGATTTGCAAGGGCTCTGCGGCCTTTTTTAATGCTCCGATATGTAGCTATATATTACTTT
>OMWS01000052.1 GCA_900314825.1 uncultured Veillonellaceae bacterium
AACTACAGGCCGCTCCTCCCTGGGCCTGCCGGCCCTGTCCCTCCTCCAAGGAGGAGGGCTGTCTCTTAACTTAATGACATTGCCTCTGGGGGAGGTGCCCCGAAGGGGCGGAGAGGGTAGCGACGTCACGAGATTCTCAAACGCCTCTACCCTCAGCCTAACGGCATAGGCGACCGCTAAGGCGCTAAAGCGCCAAGCGTCTGCCTATCAGTCGCGCTATCGCGCGCCAGCTCCCCCAGAGGGGGAGCCTTTTATATAAGAGGGGGCTTTCCTTTTGATCCATTTCAAAAACGTCTCGAAAATCTACGACAACGGCGCGGTCGCGCTCGATCGCGTGAATGTCGATATCGAGAAAGGCGAATTCGTCTTCATCGTCGGTGCGAGCGGCGCGGGCAAGTCGACGTTCATCAAGATGCTGTTCCGCGAGGAATTGCCGTCGTCGGGCGAGCTCATGGTCAATGGCCATGATGTCGCGAAGATGACGCGCAAGGAAGTGCCGTATCTGCGGCGCGAGCTCGGCGTCATTTTCCAGGACTATCGCCTGCTGCCGGACAAGACGGTCTTTGAGAACGTCGCGTTCGCCATGCAGGTCATCGAAGCGCCGCGCCGCCTCATGCAGCGCAGCGTGAACTCTGTCCTCGATGTCGTCGGCTTGCGCGACAAGTACAAGTGCTTCCCGAACCAGCTCTCGGGCGGCGAGCAGCAGCGCGTCGCCATTGCACGCGCCATCGTGAACGATCCCGCCATCGTCATCGCCGACGAGCCAACGGGCAACCTCGACCCCGAGACGAGCTGGGATATCATGGACATTTTCACGCGCATCAACCGTGCGGGGACGACGATCGTCATGGCGACGCATGACAAGGCCATCGTCGACACGATGCAGCGCCGCGTCATCGCCATCGAGGATGGCCGCATCGTGCGCGACGTGGCGCGGGGAGGGTATTGAGTATGAAATTACGGACGAGCGAATATTTCGTCCAGGAAGTCCTGCGGAGCCTCAAACGCAACAACTGGATGAGCTTCGCATCCATCGGCACCGTCGCCGTCTCGCTGTTCGTGCTAGGCGTGTTCCTCCTTTTGGTACTGAACATGAACCGCATGGCGTCGTCGCTCGAATCGCAAGTGCAGATCAGCGTTTATCTTGAAGACGGATTGAAAGAAGCCGACCGCAAGGATATCGCATCGGACATCGAAGCGCTGCAAGGCATCGAGAGCATCACGTACGTTGATAAAGACGAAGCAAAGGAACGTCTCGAAGAACGCTTGGGTGACCAACGGTATCTCTTGGACGCGCTCGGCGACAAGAACCCGCTCCCCGATTCTTTCGAAGTCGTCGTCAAGAGCCCGGATCTCGTCGAGACGGCCGCGACGGCGATCGCGCGCATGGACGGCGTTGAGGAAGCGAAGTACGGGCAGGACGTCATTGAGCATCTCTTTGCCATCACGCGCCTCATCCGCATTTTCGGGCTCGTGCTCATGCTGCTCCTCGCGGGCGCGACGCTCTTCATCATCAGCAACACGATTCGACTGACTGTGTTCGCTCGCAGGAAAGAAATCGCGATCATGAAATACGTCGGCGCGACCGATTGGTTCATCCGCTGGCCGTTCCTCATGGAAGGCATGGTGCTCGGTTTCGTCGGCGGCATCATCGCGGCCATCGCGCTTCGGAGCTTCTACGCAGCAATGGCAGCGAAAATTACAGACACGCTGACATTCTTCCCGCTCATGCCGCAGTACCCATTCATGAACTACATCACGGTCGCGCTGCTCCTCGCTGGCATGGCCATCGGCGCGCTCGGCTCCGCCGTGTCGCTGAAGCGGTTCTTGAAGGTATAAAGATGATGTAATTGAATAAAGTGAAACGCATAAATCTAAAGCCTCCCCCAGAGGGGGAGGCATGAGAAACGAAAGAGGGCTATTCGTTGCGTATCAAAAAAATAAAAGTTGTGGCTTTTGCTCTCGCTCTTGCGTTGACTGCCGCTCCATTTCAAACTTTTGCCGCCTCCCTCGAAGACGAGCAGAAGAGCTACGAGGAGCAGGCGCAGCAGAAAAAAGCGAAGAGCGACGAGATCCAGAACCAGATCAATAATTTTTCCGAAGTGAAGCGCCAGCTTGACGAGGAAGCCGACAAGGCCATTGCCGAGCACAAGGAATGCAAGGCCGCGCTCGATGAGACGGAAGGGCGCATGAAGGAGAATGAAGCGCGCCTCGAGGTGCTCGGCAAGGACTACGAAAAGAAGAGCGACCGCCTCGGCAAACGCGTGCGCGACATCTATATGCACGGGCAGATTTCGTATCTCGACGTGCTGTTCGGCGCGAAGGACTTCGGCGACCTCATGACGCGCATGGATCTCTTGAAGCGTGTCATCCATGAAGACTACGATCTCGTGCAGACGGTCTTGAACGAAAAGCAAGAAATCGAGACGCGGCAGGCCTCGCTCGAAAAAGACCGCAAGACGCAAGCGGAGCAGGAGCAGAAGACGCGCGCGGCGCGCCAGATCATGGAGCAGAAGGTCGCGAAGCAGCAAGCGCTCATCGACAAGATGAAAAGCGACAAGGCCGTGTTCGATCAGCAATACGATGAGCTCATGGCCGCGTCGAAACAAATTGCGAATATGATCCGGGCGAGCCGCTATCATGTCGAGGCACCTGCAGGCGGTGGCGGCGGCGGTTCGGGCGCGATGGTCTGGCCGATTTCAGGGCCCATCACGAGCGAGTTCGGCTGGCGCACGCACCCCATCACGGGCGACCAGCGCTTCCACAGCGGCCTCGACATCGGCGGCGATTACGGCGTGCCCGTATGCGCGGCACAAGCCGGCACGGTCACGTATGCGGGCTGGATCTCGGGCTACGGCAACACGGTCATCATCGACCACGGTGGCGGGGTCACGACGCTCTACGGCCACAACCAGTCGCTTGCCGTCGGCGAAGGGCAGTCCGTCGCGCAAGGGCAAGTCATTTCCTACTGTGGTTCGACGGGCAACTCGACGGGCCCGCACTGCCATTTCGAAGTGCGGCAGAACGGTGAGCCCGTGAGTCCGTATGGATATTTGTAAGAGGATCGTTTATGAAGAAAAAGATCATTTTCGCCGGCCTCGTCGCTTGCCTCGGCTGCGCGTCGCTCGGCAGTTTCCTCACGATCGCGGGTATTTGCTACGCGCTTAACGTGTCACCAGACAGTGTGCAGAACCTCGTGCGATTCGTTGGCGTACGAAAGCTCATCGAGTCGCGTTACGTCGGTGATGTCGATGACACGCAGCTCATGGACGGGGCGATCAGCGGCATGGTGCAGTCGCTTGGCGATCCGCACTCGCTTTACATGGGACCGCAGATGTACGAGCAGCTCATGGATCAGACAGAGGGCAGCTTCGGCGGCATCGGCGTCTACATGGGCTTCAAGGACGACAAGGTCACGATCATCTCCGTCATGGATGACACGCCGGGACAAGCGGCTGGCCTTGCGGCAGGCGATGAAATCGTCGCGATTGACGGCACGCCCGCGAGTTCCTATGAGCCCGAGGAAGTCGCGCTGCACATCCGCGGCGAGATCGGCACGAACGTCACGCTGACGATTCATCGTGAAGGCGAGGAAGACAAAGATTACACAATCGAGCGCGCGACGATCCAGATGAAGACGGTCGGCGGCCACATGATTGACGAAAGCGCCGGCCTCGGCTACATCCGCATCAGCAATTTCTCTGAGAACACGGGCGACGAGTTCAAAAAGCAACTCACGGAGCTCGAAGACAAAGGTCTCCACGGCCTCATCATCGACTTGCGTGAAAATCCTGGCGGCCTCGTGAAATCGTGCACCGAGGTCGCAAACCTCGTCGTGCCGAAAGGCCCGATTGTCTCCATCATCGACAAATCGGGCAAGAAAGAGGAATACACGTCCGATCTCGCGGAGAACGAATACCCGATCGTCGTCCTCATCGACGGCAACAGCGCGAGCGCCGCGGAAATCCTCGCGGGCGCGCTCCAGGACACCGGCGCCGCGACGCTCGTCGGCACGACGAGCTACGGCAAAGGCTCCGTCCAAGTCGTCGTCCCCATGTATCACGACGACGCCGTGAAGCTCACGATTGCGAAATACTACACGCCAAGCGGCCGCAGCATCGACGGCACCGGCATAGAGCCTGATGTGTTCATAGAGCTCCCGCAGGGCGCAACGAGCGACGTGCAGATGGAGAAGGCGGAAGAAGTCTTGAAAGACAAAATTGCCCAGTGAAATCAAAGAGCAAGAGTGTTCGTGCGGAGAGGAAGAACATGGAAGAAACATCGCTCGCGCAAAAGCGCAAAATCGTCGCCATCACGATGGTGAAGAACGAGATGGACATCATCGAGAGCTTCGTGCGGCATACGCTGAGCTTTTCGGATCTGCTCATCGTCGCGGATCACAAGAGCACGGATCGGACGCGGGAGATCTTGGAGGCGCTGCGCTCTGAGGGGCTGCCGGTCGTCATCAAAGGCGTGCCGGTCGCACGCCATGCTCAGGCGGAGACGATGACGCGGCTATTGTGGGAAGCGGCGGATGTGTATCATGCCGACCTCATCGTGCCGCTTGATGCGGATGAATTCCTCGTGCCGACGGGCGAGATGACGGTGCAAACAATCCTACAGTCCATTGAGATCGAAGAAGCGCAGCCGCTTTGCCTGCGTCCGTATCTTCCTATCGCAGACGATGGCATCCCGACAGGCGTGTTTCCTTTTTCCGTGGCGTTGGTTTGCAATACGCAAACGGGCGGCGTGGGGAAACTCCTGGTGAATGGAGATATCGTGCGACGCGAGCATGCACGCCTGAGCGAGGGTAACCATGCGCTGGTTCGTCCGTCTGGAGGGCCGTATGAGTCGGTTTTCCATGCATTTTTGGATGGAATGGAGCTCGCGCATTTCTATTGGCGGAGTCCGGAACAGATCCAATCGAAATATGCGGTCGGTTGGCCGAATATCGCTGCAAAGTACGGGCGGAATACGATCACGGGCGGCGGATACCGCTATTTCTTCCGACGCATCCATGAAGGATGGGTGCCGGAGAAATTCGAAAACCAAAATGATTGGAAGCCCTGCAAGATTCCTGCCAGCGTACCCATCCCCTCGCTTCGCTATAGTGCGAATACTATGCCGAATGTGCTTGCCAATGTCATGGCGGCAAGCGCGGCACTAGCCGATGAACTCGCAGAGACGCGAGCGTTGTCCAACAATCCCCTTGTAACGACGATTGTGCCGTATCTCGGGGGGGGACGAACGTCTCTTGAAGATGAACTCTTTGCAAAATCCCTTTCTTCGGCGCTGGCAGAAGATTATCCGTGGCACGAAATCCTCATTCCGGTCGTCGGGAATGTCATTCGCAGATCGTTGATTGAAGAAGCGGTGCGGAAGGGCGTCAAGCTCGTCACGCTAGATCATTTGGTGACGCAAGAAAAGGGAGCTTACGTCGAGTGGCTGTTGCCGGGCGAGACTGTCCATCCAGGGAAATTGCGTGGGATGGTGACGTGCTTCGAACTACAAGATCATGGCTTTTTGATGATGTTGTCAGGGACAAGCGCGGGATTTTCCAATGAATTGCCGTATCTGAAGTTTGATGTCGGAGAGAGGGATGCGTTCCAAGCGCCAGAGATGGATACGCTCCGTCGGGAATTCTTGAAAATTGGACGTGTCCCATCCTGCGGCATGGCAGGCCTGCTCGTGCGGCGCGAGGTCTTTGAAGCTTGCGGGGGCTTGGTTCCGCGGTTTTCTGATGGTCGGCTGCACGTTTTCCAAATGTGGGACGACTTGTTCCAAGCGAGCGAAAAATGGGACGACCTTCTGGGCGTCCTGCGCGATGAATATGCAGGAACGCCGCGCGAGCTCAGCTTGGAAGAGATTGCGATGCATCAAATGGACTGGTCCGTTGTTCTCACGAAGTATCGTGATGCATTGGACCCGGTCACACAGAACGAGGTGGAAGCGAACCAGCAGAACGCTGCGCACGCCTTGCTTCGCCAAGCAGCAGATCGTGGCATCGACTTGCAGTCCAGCATCTGGCCGGCATACCAACAGATGTTGGCGACGCTCGAAAAGGAACGGGGAGCGTCGGTCGAATAAAAAATGGCTCGACAACGATTTTTTCGCTGTCGAGCCATTTTTTGAATGCAAAGCTTTTGGGAGGTTTACGCCGCCGAGTTGTATTTCTTTTCCGTCTCGTTGATGACGCAAGCGACGGCTGCGTCGCCCGTGATGTTCAGGCAGGTACGGAACATGTCGAGGATACGGTCGATGCCGGCGACGAGGCCGAGGCCTTCGAGCGGGAGGCCGACCGATTGCAGGACCATGGCGAGCATGATGAGGCCCGCGCCCGGGACGCCGGCCGTGCCGATGGAGGCGAGCGTGCCCGTGAGGACGATCATCGCCATCTGGCCGAAGCTGAGGTCGATGCCGAAGACGTTCGCGATGAAGAGCGAGCAGATGCCCATGTAGACGGCCGTGCCGTCCATGTTGATCGTCGCGCCGAGCGGGAGGACGAACGACGTGACTTCCCGCGAGACGCCGAGCTTTTCTTGCGTGTTCTTCATGTTGACCGGCAGCGTGCCCGCCGACGAGCACGTCGTGAACGCGATCATCATCGCTTCGCTCATACCGCGGAAGAACGCGAGCGGCGTGTGGCCGCCCCAGATGCGCGCGAGCGTCGAGTAGACGGCGACGGCGTGGATGCAGGAGCCAATCGCCATGCAGGCGATGACGGAGAGGAGCGGCAGGAGGACGGCCGGGCCGTTCGCCGCGACGACAGGCAGCAGCAGGCAGAACACGCCGACCGGCGAGATCGCCATGATCATGGCGATGACCTTGTAGCAGACCTCGGCGCACGCGTCGAAGAAGCTGATGAGCTGCTCGGAGCGTTTGCCGCCGACCTGGATGATGCCGACGCCGATGAAGAGCGCGAAGACGATCGTCGGCAGGATGTCGGCTTTCGCCATCGAGGCGATCGGGTTCGCCGGGATCATCGCGACGAGCACCTGCATGATGGACGGCGCTTCCTTCACTTTGACTTCCGTGCCGCTGCCGATGTCGAGCCCGATGCCAGGGTGGAAGAGGCCGGCAACGGAAAAGCCGATGAGGATCGCGATGGCCGTCGTGACGAGATAGATGCCGACGGTCTTGATGCCGATGCGCCCGAGCTTTTTCGTGTCGCCGATGCTCGTCATTCCGACGATGAGCGACGAGAAGACGACGGGGACGATCATCATCTTGATGAGGTTGATGAACATCGTGCCGATCGGCGCGATCCACCATTTGATGAACGGCAGCGCCGGCTCGCCCGCGATGAGTCCGACGACGACAGACAGCACGAGGGCAATGAAGATTTTTACAGATAGGTTCATAGAAAAACCTCCTCCTATAAAAATATGGAATAGGTACATCTTTATTATAAGGAAGAAAGCAACGCTTGTCCACGTGAAACGGTTGGAACCGATTGTATACATGGCGCAGTGGAACGGCGTGAGGAAAAATATTTTTTCGCGTGGTTGTATTTGTTTTTTCGCTATGATATAATGTCACGCGGTGTCAAGAAAAAACATGCGCGCGGATGATGACCCTGTGCTGGAATGTTCCAGTGGCGTCATCGTGGAAGCGCGCAGAAGAAAAAACAGGAGGTGCACCAATCATGGCAGTGATTTCCATGAAACAGTTACTTGAAGCAGGTGTCCATTTCGGCCACCAGACGCGTCGTTGGAATCCGAAGATGGCGAAGTACATCTTCACGGAGCGTAACGGCATCTACATCATCGACCTGCAGAAGACGGTCAAGAAGATCGACGAAGCGTATGCATTCCTTCGCAGCGTCGCGGAAGAGGGCAAGAGCGTCCTCTTCGTCGGCACGAAGAAGCAGGCGCAGGAGTCCATCAAAGAAGAGTCGGAGCGCGCCGACCAGTTCTATGTCAACGAGCGTTGGCTCGGCGGCATGATGACGAACTTCCAGACGATCCAGAAGCGCGTGAAGCGCCTGAAGGAACTCGAGGCCATGGAAGAAGACGGCACGTTCGACGTCCTCACGAAGAAAGAAGTCCAGGTGCTCCGTCATGAGATGGAGAAGCTCGAGAAGTATCTCGGCGGCATCAAAGAGATGAAGAAGCTCCCAGGCGCTCTCTTCGTCGTCGATCCGCGCAAAGAGCGCATCGCCGTCTCCGAAGCTCGCAAGCTGAACATCCCCATCGTCGCGATCGTCGACACGAACTGCGATCCGGACGAAATCGACTATGTCATCCCGGGCAACGATGACGCGATCCGCGCCGTCAAGCTCCTCACGGGCAAGATGGCGGATGCCGTCCTCGAAGGCCGCCAGGGCAACAGCGAGGCAGCTCCGGAAGAAGCAGCGGCTGCTGAATAAAATTCCATAAGAACCTTTTAGCGGGGTAAGGGACGTTATCCCTTACCTCGTTATTTTTACGAGATTTCATACATTAAATAGCGTATCGAGAGGAGAACAACACACATGGCAATCAAGGCTTCCCAGGTCAAAGAACTGCGCGAGAAGACGGGCGCGGGCATGATGGACTGCAAAAAAGCGCTGACGGCGACGGACGGCGATATGCAGGCGGCCATCGACTGGCTCCGCGAAAAAGGCATTTCGAAGGCTGCGAAGAAGGCCAGCCGCATCGCGGCCGAAGGCGCTGTCGCTGCCTACGTCACGGATGACGGCAAGGTCGGCGTGCTCGTCGAAGTCAACTGCGAGACGGATTTCGCGGCGGGCAACGAGCAGTTCCGTGCCCTCGAGGCAAAGATCGCGAAGCACATCGCTGAGACGAACCCCGCTGACCTCGCAGCGCTGAACGCGAGCGAGATCGACGGCAAGACGGTCGAGGCGCTCGTGACGGAAGCGACGGCGACGATCGGCGAGAAAATCTCGCTGCGCCGCTTCACGCGCTTCGAGACGGCGGGCAAGCTCGCGTCCTACATCCACATGGGCGGCAAGATCGGCGTCCTCGTGAACCTCACGGGCGGCGGCGACGAGCTCGGCAAAGATGTCGCGATGCAGGTCGCGGCAGCGAACCCGATCGCCATCGACGAGTCCGGCGTGCCGGCGGAAGTCGTGGCGCATGAGCGCGAAGTCGCGCTGAAGCAGGCCGAAGAAGAGAACGAGAAGTCGGCGAAGAAGAAGCCGGCGAACATCCTCGAGCGCATCGTCGACGGCCGCATCAAGAAGTACTACAAGGAAGTCTGCCTCGAGCAGCAGGTCTTCGTCAAGGATCCGAACAAGACGGTCACGGAGATCCTCGGCGGCGAGAAGGTCACGGAGTTCGTCCGCTACCAGCTCGGCGAAGGCATCGAGAAGAAGCAGGAAGATTTCGCAGCTGAGGTCAAGGCTCAGATGCAGTAATTTTCGGAATCCGTTTTTACGGCTCCCCCTTTGGGGGAGCTGGCGCCCGAAGGGCGACTGAGAGGGTAACGCCGTAAGTATGTTCGTATTCCTTCCGGCAGGGATACAGGATTTGTCCATACGCTACCCTCTCCGCCTCGCATTCGTTCGGCACCTCTCCCAGAAGGGGAGGCGTAAGACGTGTCTTAAAAGCTGTTGCTGCCATCGTGCCGGCAACAGCTTTTTTAAGAGGCGAACGAAATTTTAAAGGATTTTCGGAAAACTTGTCGAATAGCTTATAAAGATACAAGCAAGCATGCAATGCAATATGGAGGTATCTTGTTTTGAAAACGGCGAAATACAAGCGCATCGTTCTGAAGCTCAGCGGCGAGTCGCTCGCGGGCGACCAGGGCTTCGGCATCAATCCGGCCGTCGTCGATGATATCGCGGCGCAGGTGAAGAAAGTGCGCGAGCATGGCATCGACGTGGCGATCGTCGTGGGCGGCGGCAACATCTGGCGCGGCCTCGCGGGCTCGGCGAAGGGCATGGATCGCGCGACGGCCGACTACATGGGCATGATGGCGACGGTCATGAATGCGCTCGCTTTGCAGGATGCGCTCGAGAAGATCGACGTCGACACGCGCGTGCAGACGGCCATCGAGATGCGCCAGGTCGCGGAGCTCTACATCCGCCGCAAGGCCATCCGCCACATGGAGAAGGGCCGCGTCGTCATCTTTGGCGCCGGCACGGGCAATCCGTATTTCTCGACGGACACGACGGCAGCGCTGCGTGCCGCGGAGATCGAGGCCGATGTCATCCTCATGGCGAAAAAAGGCACGGACGGCATCTATGACCGCGACCCGAACAAATTCGCGGATGCGAAGAAGTTCGATACGCTGACGTACATCGAAATCCTGAACAAAGGACTCCAGGTCATGGATTCGACGGCGACGTCGCTCTGCATGGACAACAAGATTCCTCTCGTCGTTTTCAACATCGACGATCATACGAACATCGTGCGCGCGGCGCTCGGTGAGAATATCGGCACGACGGTAGGAGGCAATGACTGAATATGGTAAAGGACATCCTTTCCTCGCATGAGGAACGCATGAAGAAAACACTCGAGGCGGCGAAACATGAGTTCGCTTCGCTGCGCGCCGGCCGTGCGACGCCGTCGCTCCTTGACAAGGTGCTCGTCGACTACTACGGCGCACCGACGCCCGTGAACCAGATCGCGAAGGTCTCCGTGCCGGAGCCGCGCATGATCCTGATCCAGCCGTGGGAGAAAACGATCCTCCACGACATCGAAGTCGCGATCATGAAGTCCGACCTCGGGCTGAACCCGAACTCGGACGGCACGGCCATCCGCCTGACGATCCCGCAGCTGACGCAGGAGCGCCGCAAGGAACTCGTCAAGGCCGTCAACAAGAAGGCGGAAGAGGCGAAAGTCGCGCTGCGCAACATCCGCCGCGATGGCAACGACGCCGTGAAGAAGATCGAAAAATCGAAAGAAATCACGGAGGACGAAGCCAAACGCGGCCAGGACTCCATGCAGAAGCTCGTCGACAAGTACATCAAGCTCGTCGATGCGGCGCGCGAAGCGAAAGAGAAAGAGATTCTCGAAGTGTGATGCCAGAGCTTCAAGAACCACTTCGCTTTGTCGGCCGTCCGTTTGCTGAGGTGCAAGCGGAACTCGAGACGGCCGGCCTCCCTTACCAGACGGAAATCACACGCCCAACGCGTGATTATTTCAAGACAGACGAGCGCTGCCTTTACGTCGTCCGCGAGCGCGAGCTCCCGGACGGCACGCTCGCACTGGCCCTCGCGGCCAGGCTCCAGGCGTCCTCGCCAGAGCTTTCCTTTTGAAAGGAGGTGCCCGAATATGGCATACAAGATTGGTGACGATTGCATCTCCTGCGGCTCCTGCGCAGCGACCTGCCCGGTCGAGGCGATCAGCGAAGGTGCAGAGCATTACGAGATCGATCCAGACAAGTGCGTCGAGTGCGGTGCGTGCGCTGCCGGCTGCCCGGTATCCGCGATTGAAGCTCCCTGACGCAAGGCGGCCCCTCCTGGCTTTTATAGAAGCGTTTTGTTTGTTCGCTTCCTAAGGCAGGAGGGGTTTCGCGTTTTTTAGGAGAAAACGGATATGTGGAAGAAAATCCTGGGACTCGGAGCCTCGAAAGAGGAAAAGAATCTCCTGTCCCTCTACGATAAAGTGCCGGAAGACCGGCGGCCGCACCATGTTGCGATCATCATGGACGGCAATGGGCGCTGGGCTGAAGGGCAGGGCCTCATCCGCACGGCCGGCCATGCGCAGGGCGTCAAGACGCTCGAACGCATCATGGAGACGTGCGTCGACCTGCACATCGAAGTGCTGACGGTCTACGCGTTCTCAACGGAAAATTGGAAGCGGCCGCGCCCGGAAGTCGATTTCCTGATGAACTTGTTCTCGGAATATCTCGACAAGAAAATCCAGAAGATGGATGACAACCATGTGCGGCTGCGCTTCCTCGGCCGCGAGGACGGCATGAGCGCGGCACTCCTCTCGAAGATGCATGCAGCGGCAGACCGCCTCGCGAAAAATGACGGCATGGTGTTCAACATCGCAGCGAATTACGGCGGGCAGGACGAGATCTTGCGGGCGGCGCAGACGCTTGCCGCACGCGCGAAAGCAGGCGAAATCCAGCCATCGGACATCGACGAAACGATGTTCGAATCCGTGCTCGATACGGCCGGTGATCCGCCCGTCGATCTCGTGATCCGCACGAGCGGGGACCTGCGCCTCAGCAACTTCCTGCTCTGGCAGGCGGCCTACGCCGAGTTCTGGTTCACGCAGACGAATTGGCCGGATTTCACGCCGGAGGAATTTGTTGACGCGCTCGTCGATTTTGCGCACCGCAAGCGCCGATTCGGTGGGTTGGACAAAAAGAAGTAAGGAGCGTTCTCTTTGTTAACAAGAATCATCACAGGCGCCGTCGGCATCGCGCTGGCCGCCTTTGTCATCCAGACGGGCGGCACGCTGTTCGCGGCGTTCGCGCTCGTGCTCATGCTGCTCGCCTGGTTCGAGTACGTGCGCGCCTTCTCGAAGCGCGGTCACAATTTGACGTTCTTGCTCGGCCTCTTGGCGCTCGCGGTCCTCTGGGGCTGCGGCTGGCTCGGCAATGCCGAGGAGACGATGGACGTCACGACGGTCGCCGTGCTGCTCATGTTATTGCTCAGTGTGCTATTGCATGGACGCGTGACATTCACGGATGCGGCGCTGTCTGTCGCGGGCGTGCTTTATTTCGGTATGCCGTTCTCGCACATGGTGCTCTTGCGCATGGCCGAAGGGCCGGCGCTTGCCTCGCCACTCGGTTCGTTCGAGTTCGGCTGCGCCATGATCTGGATCATGTTCATCGGCACATGGGCGAGCGATACATTTGCGTACTTCGTCGGCTCGGCCATCGGCAGCCACAAGCTCTGCCCGAGCATCAGCCCCGGCAAGACGATCGAGGGCTTCGGCGGCTCGCTCGTCGGTACGACGGCGGCGACGGCAGGGCTCGGCGTGTTCTTCGGCTTCCCCGTGTTCGAGATGGCCTGCCTCGGCCTCGCGCTCTCGATTTTTGCGACGCTCGGCGACCTCGTCGAGTCCGTGGCGAAACGCGAGACGGGCATCAAGGATTCCGGCAACATCATCCCGGGGCACGGCGGCATCTGGGACCGCTTTGACAGCGTGCTGTTCACGGCGCCGATCGTCTATTATTTCGCGACCCTCGTGCTCGTGAACCAGTGAGGAGGCGGCTATCGTGAAAAATCTCGCCATCTTGGGCTCGACAGGCTCGATCGGCACACAGACGCTCGACGTCGTGCGTTCGCATCCGGAGCTGTTCCACGTTTCCGTGTTAGCAGCGAACAAGAGCGTTGATCTGTTTGCGAAACAGGTCGAAGAGTTCCAGCCAGAGCTTGCCGTCTTATCGGATGAATCTGCTTATGCAGAGTTAAAGGAACGTCTCGCGGGCAAATGCGCGGGCACGACGCTGGCCGGCGGCCGTCAAGCGTTCATTGACGCAGCGGCCATCGACGACGTTGACATCGTCGTCACGTCGATGATGGGCTTTGCCGGCCTCGAACCGACGATGAAGGCGCTCGACGCGAAGAAAGATATCGCGCTCGCAAACAAGGAGACGCTCGTCGTGGCCGGCGAGCTCGTGACGAAGCGCGCCAAGGAGCAGGGCGTGAAGATCCTGCCCGTCGACAGCGAGCATTGCGCGTTTTTCCAATGCTTGCAGGGCGAACGGCTCGACAAGATTGAAAAGTTGCTGCTGACGTGCTCGGGCGGGCCGTTCCGCGGCAAACAGCGTTCGGAACTCGAAGGTGCAACTGTTGACCAAGTCCTGGCCCATCCAACATGGAACATGGGCAAGAAGATCACGGTCGACTCGGCCTCGCTCGTGAACAAAGGCCTCGAAGTGATCGAGGCAAAATGGCTTTATGGCGTCGATTACGATCAGATCCAGGTCGTCGTGCATCCGCAGAGCATTGTGCACTCGATGGTGCAGTTCATCGACGGCGCGGTCATCGCGCAGCTCGGCGCGCCGGACATGAAGCTGCCGATCCAGTACGCGCTGACGTATCCCGAGCGGCAGCCGTCCGCGTTCCCGCGCCTCGATTTCTGGCAGATGCATGACCTGACGTTTGACAAGCCCGATATGGAAACATTCAAAGGCCTCGCATTCGCCTATGAAGCGGGCAAGATGGGCGGCACGATGCCGTGCACGTTCAATGCGGCGAATGAAGTCGCGGTCGCGGCCTTCCTTGCCGGGCGCATCCATTTCCTCGACATCTATGACATCATCGAACAGACGATGATGAAGCGCGCGTGCACGCTGGCGCCGACGCTTGACGAGCTCTTCGAGGAAGATCGCTGGGCGCGCGCGTATGCAGAGGATTTATTGAAAGAGAAGGGACGGTGACTCGATGGTCCTTACCATCGCAGCAGCGATTTTTGTATTCGGCCTGCTCGTGCTCGTGCATGAGCTCGGCCATTTCGTGACGGCGAAGCTCACGGGCATGCGCGTCGACGAATTTGCCATCGGCTTCGGGCCGAAGCTCGTGTCGACGCAGCGCGGCGAGACGGTCTATTCCATCCGCGCCATCCCGCTCGGCGGCTTCAATGACATCGCGGGAATGGATCCCGAGGAAAATGACGCAGGGCCGCGTGGCTATTGCGAAAAATCCGTGCTCCGCCGCATGATCGTCATCCTCGCGGGCTCGGGCATGAACCTCATCCTGCCCGTCTTCATCTTCTTCGGCGTTTTCCTCTATGCCGGCGTCGGCACGCCGAGCACGGAGCCGGTGCTCGGCGAGGTCATCAGCGGCCGGCCGGCCGCGGAAGCGGGACTCCAGAAGGGCGACCGCGTGCTTGCGATCAATGGCAAACCCATCGCGACATGGAGCGAGATCGTCACAACGCTGAACGAAGAGGCAACGGCTGCACCGGACACGCCCGTGACATTCGAGATCGAGCGCGACGGCGCGAAGCAAAACGTCGCTGTCACGCAAAAATATGACAAGCAGTCGAACCGCTATCTCGTCGGCATTATGAGCTCGACGGATACGACGTACCCTGGCGTCATTGATTGCGCTGTGCTCGCCGTGCAAAAGACCGTTGGCATCATCGGCATGATGCTCTATGAGCTCTACAAGATCATCTTGAAGCTCTCGGGTGCCGACCTCGCAGGACCTATCGGCGTCGCGCAGATGGCGGGGCAGGTTGCGGAGATGGGCTTCGTGCCGCTTCTCAATTTCACGGCGTTCTTGTCGCTGAACCTTGGCATCATCAACCTGTTCCCGATTCCGGCACTTGACGGCGGCCATTTCGCGAGCCTCTGCATCGAGGCCGTGAAGGGCAGCCCCGTGAGCTCCAAGACGATGTACTACGCGCAACGCGTCGGCATTGCGCTGCTCTTGCTGCTCATGATTTTCGCGACGAAGAACGACATCATGCGCGTGTTCTTTGGAGGTTGAAAAGGAAATGACGTTTGAACGCAAAAAGACGCGGCAGATCCACATCGGCCCCGTCGCGATCGGCGGCGGCGCGCCTGTGTCCGTGCAGTCGATGACGAACACGAAGACGACAGACACGGAAGCGACGCTCGCGCAGATCCGTGCACTCGCAGCGGCGGGCTGCGACATCGTGCGCCTTGCCGTGCCGGACATGGACGCGGCGCGCAATCTCGGAAATATCCTCAAGGCGTCACCCGTGCCGCTTGTCGCTGACATTCATTTTGACTATCACCTCGCGCTTGAGGCCATCCGCCAGGGCATTCACGGCTTACGCCTCAACCCGGGCAACATCGGTGGCGAGGAAAAAGTGCGCGCCGTCGTCAAAGAGGCGAAAGCGGCCGGCATCCCGATCCGCATCGGGGTCAACGCGGGCTCGCTCGATAAAAAGCTGCTCGCGAAATACGGCGGCGTGACAGCGGAAGCGCTCGTCGAGTCGGCGCTCGAGCACGTGCGCATCCTCGAAGCGCAAGATTTCCACGACATGAAGATTTCGCTGAAAGCGCACGATGTCCCATTGACGCTTGCGGCGTACCGACTCATGAGCGAAAAAGTGGACTATCCGCTGCACCTCGGCATCACGGAGGCTGGCACGGCGGGGACGGGCGTCATCAAGTCGGCCGTCGGCATTGGCGCGCTGCTCGCGGAGGGCATCGGCGACACGATCCGCATCTCGCTGACGGGTGATCCCGTCGTCGAAGTCAAGGTCGCAAACGAGATTTTGAAGTCGCTTGGCCTGAAAGAATACGGGCCGACGCTCGTCGCGTGCCCGACATGTGGCCGCACGAGCATCGACCTGCCAGCCATTGCGGCGGAAGTCGAAAAGAAATTACAAAGCATCACGGAGCCAATCGAGGTTGCCGTCATGGGCTGCGTCGTCAATGGCCCGGGCGAGGCGCGCACGGCGGATGTCGGCATCGCGGGCGGCAAGGGCGAAGGCCTCGTCTTCCGCAAGGGCGAGATCATCCGCAAAGTGCCGGAGAGCGCGCTCGTCAGCGAATTATTCAAAGAAATTGACAGTATTTTGGAGGAACGAAAAGCGAAATGAGAGCATCGAACCTTTATGCACCAACGTTACGCAATACGCCAGCCGAAGCCGAGATCGTCAGCCATCAGCTCATGTACCGTGCGGGCATGATTCGCAAAGTCGCGGGCGGCATGTACACGTTTTTGCCGCTCGGCTGGCGCGTCATCCGCAAGATCGAGCAGATCATCCGCGAGGAGATGGACGCGGCGGGCGGCCAGGAAGTCATGATGCCGATCCTCCAGCCGGGCGAGCTCTGGCAGGAGAGCGGCCGCTGGGCAGCGTATGGCGCCGAGATGATGCGCATCAAAGACCGCCATGGCCGCGATTTCTGCCTCGGCCCGACGCACGAGGAAATGATCACGGACCTCGTGCGCGACGAGCTCCACAGCTACAAGCAGCTCCCGGTCCTGCTGTATCAGATCCAGGACAAGTTCCGCGACGAGCGCCGTCCGCGCTTCGGCCTCATGCGCAGCCGCGAGTTCATCATGAAAGACCTGTATTCGTTCGACAAGGATCCGGACGGCATGATGGTGTCGTATCAGAAAATGTATGACGCGTACAGCAAAATCTATACGCGCATGGGCCTGACCTTCCGTGCGGTCGAGGCCGACAGCGGCGCGATCGGCGGCGGCCATTCGCACGAGTTCACCGTGCTTGCCGACGCCGGCGAGTCGAACATCGCATACTGCACGCAGTGCGAGTATGCCGCGAGTGACGAAAAGGCAGAACTGAAGCCGGTCGAGACGGCGGACGAGGAAGCTCTCCCGCTTGAAAAAGTCCCGACGCCCGGCACGAACACGATTGAGAGCCTCTGCGAATTCCTGCACATCCCGGCGGACAAGACGATCAAGGCCGTCGCCTATCAGACGGACGAGGACGAGCTCGCACTCGTCTTCATCCGTGGCGACCACGATGTCAATGAAGTCAAAGTGCTGAACCAGTTCGCAAATGCGCGCGAGCTGCGCATGGCGGACGAAGCAGTCATCGAGGCGGCCGGCGGTTGCCCAGGCTTCATGGGTCCCATCGGAATAAAGAAGGGCACGCATGTCTTCGTCGACGCGAGCGTCATGAACGTGAAGAACGGTGTCACGGGCGCGAACGAGAAGGACGTCCATTACAAGAACGTCAACCCGCAGCGCGATTTCGACCAAGAGCTCATCACTGTCGGCGATTTCCGCATGGTGAAAGAGGGCGATCCTTGCCCGCACTGCGGCGCGCCGATGAAGATGACGCGCGGCATCGAGGCCGGCCAGGTCTTCGCGCTCGGCACGAAGTACAGCGCGGCGATGGGCGCGACGTTCCTCGACGAGCAGGGCAAGGAACAGCCGCTCTGGATGGGCTGCTATGGCATCGGCGTCGGACGCACGATGGCCGCCGCGATCGAGCAGAATAATGACAAGGACGGCATCGTCTGGCCGCGCGCCATCGCACCGTATGAAGTCGTCGTCGCCGTCGTCAACGCAAAGAAAGACGACCAGCTCGCCTACGGCGAGGAGATCTACAAAGAATGCCAGGCTGCAGGCCTCGACACGCTCCTCGACGACCGCAAAGAACGCGCCGGCGTCAAGTTCAAAGACTGCGATCTCATCGGCTATCCGCTGCGCGTCACGATCGGCCCGAAAGCCGTCGAGAGTGACACGATCGAGATCAAGGTGCGCAAGACGGGCGAAGTCATCACGTGCTCGCGCGGCGAATACCTTGGAAAAGTGCAGGAACTCTTGAAGACGTTGTGAGCATTTCGAAGCACACAAGGTACTGTTGTTGCAGTTACTAGACCGATTCCACGTGGATCTGTTGCTGCGCGTAACGAATACAGCAGCCTTTCCCTCTGGGAAAGGGGGACCGCGTCAGCGGTGGAAAGGGTACTAGGGTGCGATAGCCAAACAAAAATAAGCAGCCTTCAAAGCATCGAGCCGTTTGAGTTAAAACGTAATGCTTTGGAGGCTGCTTTGTATTTGGAACAAATCGCACCCTTGTACCCTCTCAGTCGCGCTGTGCGCGCCAGCTCTCCCAGGGGGAGAGCCTGCTGTGAGCGTTACGATTGGCAGTTTTATGAAACCGTTCCAGTAAATGCAACAGTCTCTTCATGCCAAGCATTTATTTCGGGTTATATTCGGTGATGGATAGGTCAGGTCGTTGATTCAAGTTCACGACGTTATCTTTCGCCACTTCGATGATCGGTTTCGCCGCGAAGTCATTCGGGAACGCGGCGATTTTGCCTTTCGAGCCGTCGGAGAGGACGACGCGCGAGCCGAGGAATGCGTCCTTGATGCGGATGAGCACGGGGATGCAGATGGCGGGGTCGAGCGTCGTGTACATCTCGCGCGTGATGTATTCGATAGCGGAGAACGGCGTGCGCTTCACGTAGCCTTCGCGCTCCGTCGTGATGTTGTCATAGATGTCCGCGACGGCGATGATGCGCGCGTACTCGTGGATATCCGGGCCGACGCTGCCGAACGGGAAGCCGGAGCCGTCCATGCGTTCGTGGTGCTGCATCGCCGCGTACTTCACGCCCTCCGAGAGGTCGCCGACGCTCATGAGGATATGCTGGCCGTCGACCGTGTGCTGGATGTAGCGCTCGTAGTCTTCGCCCTGGAGGTTTTCGACGTTCTTGTCGAGGAGCCGTTGGTCGAACTTCGTCTTGCCGATGTCATGCAGGAAGCCAGCGAGCATGAGGTCCTTCGCTTTTTCCGCGTCGAACTTCATCCACTTCGCGATGACGCCCGCGAGGATCGAGACGCGCAGGCTGTGATTGTAGACGTCGGCCGCGAGATGGTTGAGCTCGAACAAATAATCGATGACGCCGCTCGATTGCGCGAGCGGCGTGATTTTTTGCGTCACGACACCGTCCGTCTTTGATACCGGCACATTGCCCGTCTCGCGCACCTCGTCGATGATCTGCCGCGCCGTCTCGACGACATTTTTGTAGTCTTTGACGAATGCATTGCCGCGGTTGAAGATCGATGCGACGGTCTGATAATTTTTGCTGAGCTCATACTCGTCCTTGACGTAGACAACCGGGATATTCAGAAACGTCAAGCGCGTGATATGCGCTTTCGTCAGCAGCGTATTTTCGGAAAGGATGACGACCATGTCATCGTTGACCAGCGTGCGGGCGAGGATCATGCCCGGTTTCAGGTCTTCCACAGAAACAGCACGCAAAGCGAATCCCTCCTTGCACATTCTTCTCTACCATCTATATTCGACCTTCGCGGCCAATTCCCTGCTATGTCATCGCTTTTTTTGAAAATAAGACATCTTGCCTAGAAAACGCGGGAATCTGCCTGGCTGCGGGCTCGCGAAAGGACTACGTCTTAGTGTAAAATAGTTCTCGGTGATGAGGTTGCAAAAGAAATAAGAGGCCTGTATCCTATAGAGTGCTAACTATTACAGGATTACACAAGAAAG
>OMWS01000024.1 GCA_900314825.1 uncultured Veillonellaceae bacterium
TGTGCGTAACCAACTCGAAATGGATGAGCGCATGTCGGCCTTGATGCATAAGTACGACAAGGCTGACTGAAAAATTTACACAAAACTATTGACAATCCCCAAAAGTGTCGATTTTCCACAACGGCGGACGCCTGTGATGATCTTGATGACGGATTTGTTTTTGAATGCTTCCAGCTTGTCCAAATAGCGACGTCGTTCGACCATGGTATACTTCACTTCCATTTTCTATCAGCGCTTCATTATTTATATTATAAAATGAAAATTCGGCTGAATCAACAAAAGTTTCAACTCAAATTGAAACTTTTGTTGATTCGATTGTTTTTTCAATTCTATCTCCTCATAAAAAAGGCGTCTCCCAAAGCTGCATGGGAGACGCCTTCTTTGTGTCTTCGTTTCAATGTGTCATCAGAGGTTCGCGATTTTTTTCAGCGTCGCATCAATCAATTTGACCTGCGGTTCGACGGTCGCGAGGACGAGCTTTTCATTCGGGCTGTGGATGTCCTGCGTCGTGACGCCGATCGAGACCATGTCGAGTTTCGGATTCTTCGAGAAATGGAAGCCGCATTCGAGGCCGGCGTGGATCGTCTCGACTTTCATCGGCCGGCCGTTCTGCTCCTCGAACGTCTCCGTGATGAGCTTCGCGAGGCGGCTGTCCTTGTTTTCCTTCCAGCCCGGCGACTTCGTGCCGACAAGCGCCGTGAAGCCCGTGAGCTCGGCGATTTCTTTCGCATAAAGCGCGAACTCGTCGACCTTACCATCGACAGCGGAGCGCGGGAAGAGCTCGACGTGCACGGTTTCCTCGTCCATTTTCACAACACCGAGATTCGCGCTCGTCTCGACGAGGCCGGGGATGACCGTCGACATCGCGTAAACGCCCGTGTGCATGACCGTGAGCAAGCGCAGCAGGCGCTTCGTATCGCCCGCGACGAGCACGGCCTCCGGGAGCTCGACCTCTTCGAGCACGAGCTCGATACCGGGATCGACGCTGCCGTAGATGGCGAGGAACTTTTCTTTTTCCGCCGAAAGGATCTTCGAAAGCGCATCTTTTTCGATATCCGTTGCAAACGTCGTTTCCGCCGCTTCCGGGATCGCATTGTGTGCTTTGCCGCCGTGGAAGTCCACGACCTCGACCGCGCCCTGCTGCTGGAGCGCGAGCAGGATGAGAGCGAGCGTGCGGATGGCATTGCCGCGGCCGTCGCCAATGCGCTCACCCGAATGACCTCCAAGGAGGCCCTTCACCGCGAGCTTGTACGCCGTCTTCGCCTGGGGCTCCACGCGCTTCAGCGTGCGCTCGAACGTGAGGTCGACGGAACCCGCGCTGCCGACCGTGACCTCGTCATAGTTTTCGGAGTCGCAGTTGATGAGGAACTGCGCGTCCGTCAAATATTTCGCATCCAGCGCGATTGCGCCCGACATGCCGCGCTCCTCGTCCGTCGTAACGATGAGGCGCAGCGGGCCGTGCTCTTTTGCGTGCTTCATGAGGTAGAGGCCTTCGGCGACGCCGATGCCGTCGTCCGCGCCAAGGCTCGTTCCTTCGGCTTCCAGATATTTCTCCGTGCGCACGAGCTTGATCGGATCCGTCAGCGGATCATAGTCGACACCCTCGGCACCGACGGCGACCATATCCATGTGGCCCTGCAGGATCGTGCGCGGCGCGTTCTCATGACCTTTCGACGCCGGCTTGTCCGCGATGATGTTGTTCTTCGCATCCTGCACGACGGTGAAACCCGCGTCCGTCAGATACTGCTTGAGAAAATCGCTGACGGCCTTTTCATGGCCGTTCGCACGCGGGATGGCCGCCAATTTTTTGAATTCATCCAGCACGCTTTCCAAAATCTCCATGATCATCAACCTCCTAAGACATGAAAAAAAGACGGGGCAATCATCGACTGCTCCGTCTTCTGTCATATGCAAAACCATCCAACATCACAGGAATCCGCAAAAATAGCGCGACTTATTTGACCGCCGCGATGGACATGGCCTCGGAGACATTCACGCCCTCCGGGACATACAGCACGATCGTGTCGCAAACGCGTTTCACGCCGCCGTCTGTAACATAGCAGCAGCCATTGATGAAATCGCAGATGCGACGCTGGAGTTCCGTCTCGACGCGCTCGTAGTTCACGACGACCGCGCGCTTGTCACGCAAATCGTCCGCAATGCCCGCCGCCTGGTCAAACGACGTCGGCGTATAAATGCGAACTTTGAGCTTCGGCGCTTCGTGCACGACGAATTTCGGGCGTTCCGGCTGCTGCGGTTCCGGTTCATCCACGTAACCGTCATCGTCCAGCTCGCTCCCATACGTCACAGGATCGCCATTGACAACCTGGCGCATTTCCGCCTGCGCCGTCTTGCGTGCGAACATCCCGGTGATCACCTGGCCAAAGCCTTGTTTCTCCTCGCCAACGGCGTCCACAGGCTCCTTGGCCTTGACGGTGACGTCGTCATACGGTTCGTCTCCCGGGGGCGGCGGCATGAGAATATCCACAAACTTGTTCCACGCTGCTTTCAAATCCATATCCATCTTCCTCCAACTCTATCGGTGCGGATTCCATAAGCAATCATACAAGATATAGTCCAACTAGTTGGTATGATACCACAAATTGACGGAAAATGCAAAAGTCCCACGGAATTGCAAGCACAAATTCCGTAGGACTTTCACTTTATTTTTTGTTAGATTTCACAAAAATTCATTACTTACGAGCGTTTTTCGCGTTGCGGCCGCGGACCGTGCGGTCGAGGATGGCCTTGCGCAGGCGGATGTTCTGCGGCGTGACTTCGACGAGCTCGTCACTGTTGATGTACTCGATGGCCTGCTCAAGCGACAGGATGCGCGGCGGCGTCAGGCGGATCGCCTCGTCGGATGCGGACGTACGCATATTCGAGACGTTCTTCTTCTTGCACGGGTTGATGTCGATGTCGTTCTCGCGTGAGTTTTCGCCGACGATCATGCCCTCGTAGACCTGCTGGTTCGGCGAGATGAACATCGTGCCGCGATCCTGCAGCGTGTAGATGCCATAGCCCGTCGTCTCGCCCTGCTCGAACGCGACGAGCGAGCCGCGCGTGCGTCCCGGGATGTCGCCCTTATACGGCGCATAGCCGTGGAACACGTGGTTCATGATGCCGTTGCCCTTCGTGCTCGTCAGGAGCTCGCCGCGGAAACCGATGAGGCCGCGCGCCGGGATCGTGAACTCGAGGCGCATGTAGCCCGCCGTCTCCGTCATGTTCGTGAGCTCGGCCTTGCGCGTGCCGAGGCCTTCCATGACGGCGCCCATGTATTCCTGCGGCACTTCGACCGTCAGGTTCTCGATTGGCTCGCAGAGCTGGCCGTTGATCGTCTTGTAGACGACTTCCGGCTTGCCGACCTGGAGCTCATAGCCTTCGCGGCGCATTTCTTCGATGAGGATGGAAAGATGGAGCTCGCCGCGGCCCGAGACTTTGAAGACATCCGGGCTGTCCGTCTCTTCGACCTTCATCGCGACATTCGTCTCGACTTCTTTGAACAGGCGGTCGCGGATGTGGCGCGACGTGACGAATTCGCCCTCGCGGCCAGCGAACGGACTCGTGTTGACGCCGAACGTCATCGAGAGCGTCGGCTCGTCGATGCGGATGGCCGGCAGCGCCTCCGGCTGCTCCGCGTCGGCAACCGTGTAGCCGATCGAGACATCGCCGAGGCCCGTCAGCGCCACGATCTCGCCCATGGACGCCTCCGGCACTTCGACGCGCTGCATGCCCTGGTAAATGAAGACCTTGCCGATCTTCGCCTTGATTTCCTGATCGCCGTTGATGAGCACGACGTTCTGGTTCGGACGCGCCTTGCCGCGGCTGATGCGGCCGATGGCGACGCGGCCGACATAATCATCGGCTTCGAGCGTCGTGACCATGATCTGCAAGGGGCCGTTCTCGTCGCCGCGCGGCGCCGGAATCTCTTTGACGATCGTCTCCATCAAAGGCTCCAGGTTGTCGCTCGTGTCTTCCATCTTATATTTCGCGATGCCATCGCGCGCCGTCGCGTAGATGACGGGGAAATCGAGCTGATCATCATCGGCATCGAGCTCCATGAAAAGTTCGAGCACTTCATCATAGACATCATCGACGCGCTGGTTCGGCTTGTCGATCTTGTTGATGACGACGATCGGCTTGAGCTTCTGCTCGAGCGCTTTCCTCAGCACGTACTTCGTCTGCGGCATCGGGCCCTCGAAGGCATCGACGAGCAGGAGCACGCCGTCAACCATGTTCAGCACGCGCTCGACCTCGCCGCCGAAGTCCGCATGGCCCGGCGTATCGACGATGTTGATCTTGATGCCGTTGTACATGATGGACGTGTTTTTCGACAAGATCGTGATGCCGCGCTCGCGCTCGATGTCGCCGGAGTCCATGACGCGCTCCTCGACCTTCTCATTCGAGCGGAAGACATGGCTCTGCTTCAGCATCGCATCGACGAGCGTCGTCTTGCCATGGTCGACGTGCGCGATGATAGCGATGTTTCTCAGATTTTCGTTCGTGCTCATGAAAAAATTGCTGCCTCCATTTTTAGGTAAAAGAAAAGGGATACTAAAACGTATCCGTATCGTCAAAACATAACGTACTCATTTTAGTATCCCGTAGAAAAGTTGTCAATATGTTTTTGTCAGTTGGTATTAAAAGTAAATCAAAGCCCGGCTTCCTTGCGCAGCGCGTCCGCCTTGTCCGTGTGCTCCCACGGCAGGTCGACGTCCGTGCGGCCGAAGTGGCCGTAGGCAGCCGTCTGCTGGTAAATCGGACGGCGCAGGTCGAGCATCTTGATGATGCCGGCCGGGCGCAGGTCGAAGTGCTTCTTCGCGAGCTCCTCGATCTTCTCCTCATCGATCTTGTTCGTGCCGAACGTGTCGACCATGACGGACACCGGATACGCGACGCCGATGGCATACGCGAGCTGGATCTCGCAGCGATCCGCGAGGCCGGCGGCGACGATGTTCTTCGCAACGTAGCGCGCTGCATACGCTGCGCTGCGGTCGACCTTCGTGGGGTCTTTGCCCGAGAAGGCACCGCCGCCGTGACGCGCCCAGCCGCCGTACGTATCGACGATGATCTTGCGGCCCGTGAGGCCGGAGTCGCCCTGCGGGCCGCCGATGACGAACTTGCCCGTCGGATTCACGAAGATGCGCGTCTTATCGCTCAAAAGCTCTTTCGGCACGACCTTGTTGATGACCTCGGCGATGAGGTCTTTGCGGATCTGATCAAGCGAAACATCCTCGTCATGCTGCGTCGAAATGACGATCGTATCGACGGCGACGGGCTTGCCGTCTTCGTAGAGGATTGTGACCTGCGTCTTGCCGTCCGGGCGCAGATACTTCAGCGTGCCATCCTTGCGGACTTCCGCGAGGCGGCGTGCCAGGCGATGCGCGAGCGCAATCGGCAGCGGCATGTATTCCGGCGTCTCGTTCGTCGCATAGCCGAACATCATGCCCTGGTCGCCGGCGCCAATGGCATCCGCTGCGTCCATGCCGCCTTCGCGCGCTTCGAGCGCTTCATTGACGCCCTGCGCGATGTCCGGCGACTGCTCGTCGAGCGAGACGAGGATGCCGCACGTGTCGGCATCAAAGCCGTATTTCGCGCGCGTGTAGCCGATGTCCTTGACCGTCTTGCGGATGATCTTCGGGATATCGACATAGCATTTCGTCGAGATTTCGCCGACGACGTGCACCTGCCCCGTCGTCACGAGCGTCTCGCACGCGACGCGCCCCTGCGGGTCCTGCGCGATGATCGCATCGAGGATGGCGTCGGAAATCTGGTCGGCCATCTTGTCGGGATGCCCTTCCGTCACGGACTCCGACGTGAAGTACATACGTTTCTTGCTCATGAAAAAACCTCCCATGCACCTGCCGAACATCGAGCCTGCCGTCTTTTCCGTTTCCATAAGAAAAAGCTCTCTATAAAAGAGAGCTTTGATTTCACACTCTCATCTTATAGGTAAACTACCTACCGGAATTGGCACCGTTTTGCTTTCGCAAGGGTTGCCGCAGCTTCATAGGGCCAGTCCCTCCACTGCTCTGGATGAGTCCGATGTTCAGTTTTGTTTGACTGTCTACAGCATAGCGTAATGGCGTAGGAATGTCAATAGAAAAAGTTGAACCACGTTCAAAATTCTTTTTCATCTGGCGCATTCGTTCCCTCTGCATCTTCGTCTTCATAATCCCGAAGCCGTTCTAGATGCAGTTCCTGTCGCAGTTCCTCCGCCGTTGGCATGTAGGGCATATATTTCGCCGCATAGATGTGCAGATTTTTTTCGTCGCCCAACGTATACTTGATGACTGCATCGTTCTTTTCCGCGCAAAGGATGATGCCAATCGGATGATTGTCGCCGGGATTCCTCTGTTCTTTCGCATAATAGTTCACATACATCTGCATCTGTCCAATGTCTTGATGCTTCAGCTTGCCGAGTTTCAAGTCGATGAGCACAAAGCACTTGAGGATGTAATTGTAGAAGACGAGATCGATATAAAAATCATCGCCATCAATGGACAAATGCTTCTGTTCTGCCACGAAAGAAAAGCCGCGCCCGAGTTCGAGCAAAAAATCCCGCAAGTGCCGGATGATGCCCTGTTCGATGTCCTTTTCGTAAAACTCCGGTGAGGCCTTGAGATCCAGAAACTCCAAGACATAGGGATCGCGGATAAAATCACGATACGGAATCGTTGCCGCTTCTGCCGGAACCAAACCTTTGTCCTCCGTCACCGCATGGTGGGAAAGCGTCCTCTGATAGGCAAACGTCGTAATTTGTCGCTCAAGTTCCCGTGACGTCCAGCCGGCTGCCGCGCATTCCCTCAAATAATAGGTGCGCGCTTTCGAGTCTTTTACGCGCATGAGCATACGATAATGCGTCCAGCTCAATTGTGAACGCAGTGCGTTCACAATTGGGAATGCTTCATAGAATTGGCGCATCAAGCGAAGATTCCGCTCGGAAAATTTTTTTCCGAACTCTACGACCAGGCAATCTGAAAGTGTTTTCAGAACGCGCATGCCATATTCTGCCCGTTTTCCATCGCAAGCAAGATGGATCCTGCGCCCGATCTCCCAATACAGAAGCACCATCGACGAATTGATGGCTTGCGCTACTTTTCCCTGAACGGCGATGACATTTTGTCGGACATCCTGATAGATGGCTTCTGAAACATCTTCTATTTCGCCCATGTTGGCCTCAATCCTTCCGTTTTTCGGCCATCGCCCCCGCCACGCAATCAAGAATCACATCCGCAAGCGCCCGCTTGCTCATGAGCGGCGGCTGCGTTTTTGTGCCGTCACAGCCTAGGATCGTGACGCAGTTCGTGTCGGCGGAGAAGCCGGCGTCCGTGCGGCTGACGTCATTGGCCACGATGAAGTCGAGGTTCTTTTTCTGGAGCTTGCCGGCCGCGTATTCGAGCACGTGCTCTGTTTCGGCTGCGAAGCCGACGAGGATCTGGTGCGTCTTTCGTTCGCCGAGCTCTTTGAGGATGTCGGGGTTGCGCACGAGCTCGAGGAAGAGGCTGCCGTCTTTCTTTTTGATCTTCTGGCCCGCACGTTCTTTTGGGCGGTAGTCGGCGACGGCAGCGGCCTTGATGACGGCGTCGGCCGTCTCATATTCCGCGAGCACAGCATCATGCATTTCCTGTGCGGTCAAGACGTCCACGCGACGGACGCCCGCAGGCGTCGCGAGGTTCACAGGGCCCGCCACGAGCACGACGTCCGCGCCGCGCGCAGCGGCGGCTTCGGCGACGGCGAAGCCCATCTTGCCCGTCGAGCGGTTGCCGAGGAAGCGCACGGGGTCGAGCGGCTCGTGCGTGCCGCCCGCCGTCACGAGGATCTTGCGAGAGGCGAGATCGTGCTTTTGTTCACCATTCGCTCCCACAGAGGAACATTCTGTTGTCTTCGTTCCAACGCATAATGTGTCGTTTGCTGCTGCGTGGAAGAATTGTTCGAGCACGGCCACGAGCTCCACGGGCTCGGGCAGGCGCCCGGCTCCGCTCGTGCCGCAGGCGAGCTGGCCGCTCGCGGGCTCCACGATATGGATGCCGCGTGAACGAAGTTTTTCAATGTTTTCCTGCGTGATGGCATTCTCGTACATCGCCGTGTTCATGGCAGGCGCAACGAAAATCGGCGCTTTCGTCGCGAGGAGCGTCGTCGTCAGCATGTCGTCCGCCAGGCCGCAGGCGGCTTTTGCGAGGAAGTTCGCCGTCGCAGGCGCGACGAGCACGGCATCGGCGAGCTGCGCAAGCGCGATGTGCTCGACGTGGTAATGCGTCACCTTTGCCCACATATCCGTGAGCACGGGCGCGTCGCTCATCTCGCGGAACGTGAGCTCCGTCACGAAGTTCTGTGCGCCACGCGTCATGATGACATGGACATGCGCACCCTTTTTCCTCAGGCGACTCACGACCTCGACGGCTTTATACGCCGCGATGCCGCCCGTCACGCCGAGGACGATGTGCTTGCCCAGGAGGCTGGATGGATGTTCCGCCACGGTCTCCATCGGTCACTGCTCTTTCTTGATGACGTAGTGTATCTTGTCTTCGGCGATCTCTTCGAGCGCGTTCGTCACGTTCTTCGTCGACTGGAGCTCATCCAGCGGCTCCGCGCCGGCGAGCAGCTGGCGCGCGCGCTTCGCGGCGCAGACGACGAGGCCGTAGCGGCTGTCGACTTTCGTCATCAATGTATCCGTCGAGGGATTGACCATGCTCATGACTTGATTCTGTTTCTTCATTCTGCTTCCAGCTCCTCAAAAAGATGTGCATTCAGATCGACGCGGCTGTGCTCCGCGACGAGGATGGCTTTGATGTCTGCGACGGCCTTTTCGACCGTGTCATTCACGACGACGTATTTGTAGCGCTTGCCGATGGCGATTTCCTTCTTCGCATTTCCCATGCGTCGCGCGAGGCTCTCTGCCGTCTCCGAGCCGCGTCCGCGAAGGCGCCGCTCGAGCTCCTCGATGGATGGCGGCAAAAGGAAGATGAACACGCCGTCCGGGCAGCGTTCCATGACATTCAGTGCGCCCTGGATGTCGATTTCCAAAAGGATGTCCTGCCTGGCAGCGCGGCGTTCCTCGATCTTGCCGAGCGGCGTGCCGTAGTAATTGCCATAGACGTTCGCGTGCTCGAGGAATCCGCCGTCCGCGATCATCTGCTCGAATTTTTCCTTTGTCAGGAAATAATAGTTCACGCCATCCTGCTCGCCTTCGCGCGGCGCGCGCGTCGTGGCCGAGATGGAATACGCAAGTTCCGGCGTCTGGGTCAAAAGCTCATGGCAGACCGTGCCCTTGCCCGTGCCGGACGGCCCGGATACGACGATGAGTAGTCCTTTTTTCATGCTTCCGCCCCCTCTTCGGTGGCCGCGCTCTCCTTCGCGGCCTTGATGTCGTCGTCATTGCCGATCATGCGGTGCGCGACGGTCTCCGGCTGCACGGCGGAGAGGATCACGTGGTCGCTGTCCGTGATGACGACAGCGCGCGTGCGGCGGCCGTACGTCGCATCGATGAGACGCCGCGCGTCACGCGCTTCCTGGATGATGCGCTTGATGGGCGCGGACTCGGGGCTCACGATCGCGATGATGCGGCTTGCCGACACGATGTTGCCGAAGCCGATGTTGATGAGTTTGATGTCCATACCTTTATGTTCTACCTCATTCGATGTTCTGCACTTGCTCGCGCAGCTTCTCGATTTCGCTCTTCATGTCAACGACGGTCTGCGCGGCCTCGGCGCTCTGGCATTTCGAGCCGATCGTGTTCGCCTCGCGGTTCATTTCTTGGATGAGGAAATCGAGCTTGCGCCCGACCGGGCCGTTCGCGTCCGCGAGGATCGCGCGGAACTGCGCAAAATGGCTTTCGAGGCGCACGACCTCTTCCGTGAAATTCACCTTGTCCGCGTAGATGGCCGTCTCCTCGATGATGCGCGTCTCGTCGATATTCTCCGACGCGAGCAAATCTGCGACAGTTGCCTTCAAGCGTTCCCGATAGCTGGCTACGATGTCCGGCGCCAATGCTTTTAATTTCTGGACGAACACAGCTAAGGCATCCACGCGCTGGAGAAAATCTTTCTCGAGGTTTGCGCCCTCCGCCTTCCGCATCGTATCGAGCGCTGCCAAGGCCTTGCCGAGCGCCTCGTCCAGCACCGCCTCGCCGCCGTCGAACGACGTCTGCTCCTCGGCGGTCAGCACGTCGGGATAGCTCGCGATCGTCGCGACGTCGTCGGGACGCGTGACACGCAGGAGGTCGCTCATTTCGTTCAGCGCCTGCTGGTAGGCCTGTGCGAGCGTGCGGTTCACGCGGATCGTCACGCTCTTTTCGCGCAAATCCTCGACCGTCAGGAACAAATCGAGCTTGCCGCGCGCGACGGTTCGTTTGATCGCGTCGCGCATATGCGCCTCCTCGGCATTCAAGAGCTTCGGCGTATGGAACGCGATGTCGAGATAGCGCTGGTTCACCGTCTTGACCTCGGCGCGGATCTTCCAGTCGGCGCTTTCCGCCGTGCCCTCGCCGTAGCCGGTCATGCTTTTCAGCATCGAAATGCCCTCCTCACGCCTCGATCGTGCCCGCGAACGACAGTTCCGCGGGGCCCGTCATGTACAGGTGGTTGTCGCGCTCGTCCCACTCGATGAGGAGCTTGCCGCCGTCGAGCTGGATCTCCGCCTTGCGGTCTGTGAGGCCGTTCAGCACGGCTGCCGTCAGCGTCGCACATGCGCCCGTGCCGCAGGCGAGCGTGATGGCCGCGCCGCGTTCCCAGACGCGCATGCGCATATGCGAGCGGTCGAGCACCTGCACGAATTCCGTATTCGTCTTTTTCGGATAGCGCTCCTGTGTCTCAAAGATCGGGCCGACCTCCTCGATCGGCGTCGTCTTGATGTCATCGACGAACACGACGCAATGCGGGTTGCCCATCGAGACGCCCGTGATGTGCCAGCTGCGCCCCGCGACCTCGACAGGCTCATTGACGACGCGGTTCGAACCATAACCAACCATCGGAATCTTGTCCGCCTCGAGCACGGGCTCGCCCATGTCGACGCGCACGCCCGTGACCTTTCCGTCCGTCTCCACGATCTCCGGCACGAGGATGCCCGCGCCCGTTTCGACGGTAAACTTTTTCTTCGTCGTGATGCCATTGTCATAAAGATAGCGTGCAAAGCAGCGGATGCCGTTGCCGCACATCTCCGCCTCGCTGCCATCCGTATTGAAGATGCGCATGCGGAAATCGGCTTTTTCCGACGGCAGCACAACGAGGATGCCGTCGCCGCCGATGCCATAGTGGCGGTCACAAACTTTTTTCGCGAACGCGCCGTAATCCGCGAGCGGCTGCTTCAGGCAATCGATCAAGACAAAATCATTGCCGCAGCCCTGCCACTTCGTAAAGTTCATAGGATGTTTCCTCCCTTGAGGTGCAGATTTCATTTGATTCCTTCATTTTACTTGTTTTCTCTGCCGCTTGCAAGTATTCGCGCGATGATGGTATACTTTTCTTCAAAAGAAGAAAGGCCCTCTCATCCACCGCCTCCCCTTTTGGGGGAGGTGCCGAGCGAATGCGAGGCGGATAAGCAGACGCACGGCGCTTTAGCGCCGATGCGGTCGCTTATGCCGCTTGCGGCGGAGGGTAGCGCATGATGGGTTCTGTATTCCTATCGGAAGGAACGAGAATGTAGTCACTACGTTACCCTCTCCACCGCTTCGCGGTCCCCCTCCCCCAGAGGGGGAGGCTGAAAAGAGAAAGGCAGACACATGGCAGAACAACACAACACCATCGAGCTGCGCGGCATCAAGAAAATTTACAACATCGGCGGCGAGGAGCTCGCGGCGCTCGCTGGCATCGACCTTACCATTCACAAGGGCGAGTTCGCCGCGCTCATGGGGCCGTCGGGCTCCGGCAAATCGACGCTCATGAACATCCTCGGTTGCCTCGACCGGCCGACGTGCGGCTCTTATAGGCTCGACGGCGAAGAGGTCGCGGGCCTCTCGGACGACGCGCTCGCCGTCACGCGCAACAAGAAGATCGGCTTCGTGTTTCAGAACTTCAATCTTTTGTCGCGCATCACGGCGCTCGAGAACGTCGCGCTGCCGCTCGTCTACGCCGGCGTCGGCTACCACGAGCGCATGGAGCGCGCGCAGCATTTCCTCGAGGCCGTCGGCCTCGGCGACCGCGGCGACCACCAGCCGAACGAGCTCTCGGGCGGCCAGCGCCAGCGCGTCGCCATCGCCCGCGCGCTCGTGAATGACCCGCACATCATCATGGCCGACGAGCCGACGGGCAACCTCGACACGAAATCGACGAAGGAGATCATGGAAATCTTCGAGCACATGCACGACATGGGCCGCACGATCATCCTCGTCACGCATGAGCCGGAGATCGCCGCCTGCGCGAGCCGCCAGCTTCTCGTGCGCGACGGCCGCATCACGCGCGATGAAGGGAAGGGAGTGGTCATGGATGTTGTTTAGAGAGAGTTTTTCGATGGCGCTGACCTCGCTCTACGCCAACAAGCTCCGCAGCCTGCTCACCATGCTCGGTATCATCATCGGCGTCGGTGCCGTCATCGCGCTCGTCTCCGTCGGCATGGGCGTGAAGTCGAACGTCACGAGCTCCATCGCGAGCCTCGGCTCGAACATGCTCATCATCTCGCCGGGCGCGTCGAACAAAGGCGGCGTGCGCGGAGCGGCCGGCTCGCGAAAAACGCTGAAGTACGAAGATGCCGAGGCCATCCAGCAGAAAGTCAAGAACATCGACTACGTCTCGCCGACCGTCCAATCGTCGTACCAAGTCGTCTATGGCAACAGCAACTGGAACACGACGGTGCAGGGCGTGACGGCGGACTTCCTGTCCATCCGCTCGCTCTCCATTTCGAACGGCTCGTTCATCACGGCGAACGACCTGAAGAAGCGCCAGCGCGTCGCCGTCATCGGCACGACGGTCGCGGAAAATCTTTTTGAAGAAAAAAATCCCGTCGGCCAGACGATCCGCATCAACAATCAGCCGTACAAGGTCGTTGGCCTCCTCGCGAGCAAAGGCCAGTCGTCGATGGGGCAGGACCAGGACGACATGATCTACGTCCCGCTCACGACCGCGATGGAACGCATGCTCGGCATCACGTACGTGCAGTCCGTCAATGTCCAGGTCTCAGACGCGTCGAAAATGGATCAGGTGCAGGACGAAATCGAGACGCTGCTCAGGCAGCGCCATCATCTGACGCAGGCGAACAAAGAGGACGACTTCACCGTCCGCAATCTCACGAGTCTCATGGAAACGGTCAGCCAGTCGACGTCGATGCTGACGATCCTCCTCGGCGCGATCGCGGGCATCTCGCTGCTCGTCGGCGGCATCGGCATCATGAACATCATGATGGTCTCCGTCACGGAGCGCACGCGCGAAATCGGCATAAGGAAAGCGCTCGGCGCGACATTTATGAACATCATGACGCAGTTCCTCATCGAGTCCATGGTGCTCGGCGTCATCGGCGGCATCATCGGCATCTTCGTCGGCTGCGCCGCGTCGAAAGTCATCGCCCAGGTCGGAGGCTTCACGACGATTATCACCTGGCTCCCCATCGTCGTCTCCTTCGCGTTCTCTGTCGGCATCGGCCTGTTCTTCGGCATTTACCCGGCACGCAAAGCCGCGAAGCTCGACCCGATCGAAGCATTGCGATATGAATGATGGGGATTCGTTGCTTTTCCAGAGATGTGTCAATTGATTGCGAGCGCAACATATACCGAAGCCTTCCCCTTAGGGGAAGGGGGACCGCGTTAGCGGTGGAAAGGGTCCCCTGTACGACAAAAACAACAAAACCGACGTAACTTCCGCGGGTGCGAGAAATTACGTCGGTTTTTTTTCGAACTGGTGCGATTGGTGAGAGTCGAACTCACGACCTGCCGCTTAGGAGGCGGACGCTCTATCCATCTGAGCTACAACCGCAACAATCTTATTTTAGCAGACATTCGGCGATTGCGCAACGATTTGACGGAACAATCCACAGTATGATAAAATCATAGGCAGATATAGAAAAAAGATAAGTGCTTTTGGGGAGGAAGATTTGATGAAGTTATCACAGATTGGGAAAATTTTCACAGCATTCGTTTTCACCATCGCGCTCGTCGCGTTGTTCGCGTGCGCCGCGCCGCAGGCAAGCGCGCACGAGGCGTCGCATCCACATGAGGGCGGGCGCGTCATGTACGTGACAGCGACCGCGTACAGCGCGCTCGACCCTGGCAACTCGCCCTACACGGCGACGGGCACGCGCGTGCGCCACGGCGTCATCGCCGTCGACCCGAGCGTCATCCCGCTCGGCACGCGCGTCTATATCCCAGACTACGGCGAGGCCGTCGCCGAGGACATCGGCTGGGGCGTGAAAGGCCACATGATCGATGTCGCGTTCGACACGCACGAGGAGGCGCTCATGTTCGGGCGGCAGGAACTGGAGATTTACGTGTTTGACTAAAAAATCGAGGCTGTTGCAAGCGCGTGTGCTGCAACAGCCTCGATTTTTATGGGAAAGGCGGTCAGCCTTCTTTGGCAAATACTTGGTCAGCATAGGAGATGACATCACGGATATCTTTGCGGAAGTCTTTGAGAGCGGTGACGCTGGCTGTCGTTAGCTTCAAACCGTTGATTTCAGCACTGTTCGTTTCTGTGGCGTTTGTGAGAGCACGGAGCATCTGGTGCGTCTCTTCCTGGCCAGCTTCAATCGCAGAGATGCGTTTGATTGTCTGGGCTTGGCCGGATTCGAGAGCGGAAACACGTTCGAGCATTTGCGCTTGGCCGGATTCAAGAGCGGAAACACGTTCGAGCATTTGCGCTTGGCCGGATTCGAGAGCGGAAATCCGTTGATCCATTCTGTCGATTTTTGTATCTAAAGCAGCGATGGCAGCTAAAATTCTTTCTTCCATGTTCGGACCTCCCTTCAGAAGGATTCATCCATAAATTATCAAATTCATTATACCATCAGGAACGCGTCGATTTCAATATGGAACGGTGGATTGTGGTAGTTTTTTACAGATGCTTGCAGCGACAAAACCCGTCACGAGTCCCGTCGCCAGCCCGATCGGACCGAGGATGGCGAGATACGTGAGGAGGCTCGGCGTGCCGGTCATGGCGATGGCGGCGAGGAGCTGTCCGACGTGGTGGAAGAAGCCGCCAGCGGCGCTGACAGCGGGGAGCGAGAAGCCGCTGCCGGCTTTGCCGGCAGGGAGCGAGAAGCTCCCCGCTTTTTTGAGTGCGTACATCCCGAGAAAGGATAGCAAGCCGCCGGCGAGGCTGTAGAGCATGACCGTCGGCCCGCCGCCGAAGAGACTCGCGAGCACGATGCGGACCAGGATGACGGCGAGCGCGTCGCGCGCAGAGAGCGTATAGAGCGCAAAGACGGTTACGATGTTTGCAAGCCCGAGCTTCGCGCCGGGCGCGAGAAACGGCACGGGCAGCATCCCTTCGAGGACGAAGAGCGAGAGCGAGATCGCGGTGAGGAGCGAGAGGTACGTGAGGCGGCGTGTGGCGTTCATGATGTGTCACCTCTTCCGCGGCGTCAGCGGAGTTCGATCAGGAGCTTGTGCGGCAGGCAGGCGATGACATCGCCTCGTCTTTCAATCGCACCAGATTTCATGCAAATCTTGTCGTGACAATCGGCATCCGTGACGGCGATGGAATGATTGTCTATTGTGACTTCATTCATTCCGTTCGGCGTTTCAACGATGAATGACTCGCATCCTTTGTGTGTTGTGAGCGGAATTTCGTGGATAGTTTCGCCGTTTACGGACACAACCGCCGTTACAACTGGCGATTCGTTCCAACCGAAAAACAAGAACGGTAAAAACGAGCATAAAAGGAGTACCAATAGGAGAAGAACATCGCGGCATGATAGCCTCTCCCTTTGGGAGAGGGGGACCGCGTTAGCGGTGGAGAGGGTACTTGGGTGCGATAGCTGATCTAATTTCCTCGATCCTTTCATAGCATATCTCAAATCTCCGAACGGCGCTTATTCTGCCCGGTTTAATTCGTCGGCGATTTTTGCCTTCTGCTCCCGCGAGATCGTGATCTTCCCGTGCGCGAGCCCGATGAGTCCCGCTTCCTTGAGCTTCGCGACGCCGCGGTTCACCGTCTTGACGCTCGTGCCGATGTCGTCGGCGATTTCCTGGCGGCCCGTGTGCAAGACGAAGAGGTCGGTGTCGACGGCGCCGATGCGGCGCAGCAGATAGTTTTCGAGGCGCAGCACGCTCGGCAAGAATTTGATGCGGCCGTTTTCGTCTGATGTCGGGTACATCTTCGTCGCGAGCAGCTCGGCGATGCGGATGGCGAAGGCGTTGTCCGCGCGCATCCACGCGTAGAACGTGCGCGTCGTCAATGCATAAACGGTGCATTCCGTCAACGCCTCGTTCGTTGCGGCATAGCACTCCTGATGGCTCAGCACTTCGAGGTCGCCGAGGATGTCGGGCGCGTCGATCTGCGCAAACGTGTAGCGCTGGCCGCTTTCGAATTCATTGCTGACGCGCGTCGCGCCTTCGAGCAACAGATAGACATGCGTGACGGGATCGCCTTTGCGGATGAGCGCTTCGCCGGGCTGGAACGTGCGCCGGATAGCGCGGCGGCGGATGTCTGCGGGCATGCGTTCGGCAAACTGGAGGAGGTCCATGAACGTACTCCTTTCATTTTGTTCGTTTCGATGTTTTTCTTCATTGTAGCGGACGGCGCGGGCCGTTGCAAGCGTTCCGACTGGAAAAAGGACATAAAAAGGACACAAAAGGGAACGCATGTCCTTTTTATCCGTCCGAGATGCGCGTAAAATGAAATCATCACACAGAGAATGATACCAATCGGGAGGATTTCATCACATGGAGAAGCTGAAAGCGCTCTTCGGCGCGGACGCACGAAAGGACATCGTCGCCGGCCTCACGGGATTTTTTGCGATCTCATACATCATCATCGTCAATCCGATGATTCTTGCAGACGGTGGCATTCCTGCCGACTTGTCCGTTTTTGCGACGATCTTTTCGTCCGTGCTCGGTTGCTTGATCATGGCGTTTTACGCCGACGCGCCGATCATCCTGACACCCGGTATGGGCATCAACGCATTCTTCACGTATACGGTCGTCGCGTCGATGGGACTTGCATGGCAGGAAGCGCTCGCGATTTCACTTGCGGCTGGCATGCTTTTTGCCATCGTCGCGTGCACGCGCCTGCGGACGTTGCTCGCGAGCGCGGTGCCGGCCTCGCTGAAGACGGCCATCACCGTCGGCATCGGACTGTTCCTCGTCGAGATCGGCCTCGAGAAAGCGCAACTCATCCGGCGCGGCACGAATACGATCATCGAGCTCGGCGACCTCACGAATCCGATGGTGCTGCTCGCAATCTTCGGCCTCGTGCTGAGCCTTGCGTTTTACCTGCGCCGCGTGACGGGTGGCTTCGTGCTCGCCATCCTCATCGTGAGCGGCGTGGCATGGATGCTCGGCCTGCGCGACGCACAGCCGATGACGATCGAGCTCAGCCGCATCGTCGAATATCCGGCGCTCTTCGCGCAATTCGATTTTTCGCATATGATGTCCGTGCCGTTCCTGCTCTCCGTCTTTTCCATGGCGATGATCATGATTTTCGAGTCGCTCGGCATTCTCGAAGGCATCCTGCCGGACAAAAGCAAATTCGACCGCACGTTCCGCGGATCGGCGGCAGCCGCGCTCTGCTCGTCGCTTTTAGGCACGAGCCCGACCGTCGTCGCGGCCGAGAGCGCGACAGGCATCGCGAGCGGCGGGCGGCGCGGCATCATGGCACTCGTCGCGGCGATCCTTTTCGCGGCGGCGCTGTTCTTCGTGCCGCTCTTGTCCTTCGTGCCGCAGGCGGCGATCGCGCCCGTCATCATCATCACGGGCGCGATGATGATGCAGAACCTCGCGCGCATGGATTTTTCGGACTTCACGGAGTGGTTTCCCGCGTTCCTCATCGTCGTGCTGATCCCGCTGACGGGCAGCATCTCAACGGGTCTCGCGTTCGGCTTCACGGCCTGGCCGCTCCTCAAGTTCCTCGGCGGCGAGCGCAAAGAAGTCCACGCCGTCAGCGCGTGCCTCGGCATTTTGTTCTTCTTCAACCTCGTATGCCAGGCGTCATTTTGAAATTTTATGAAAAGGGGCGTTTCCCAAAAGCAGGGAAACGCCCCTTTCGTGTGGAATAAAGAAAACAGAGAAGTAGCGAATAAATGAAACTGGTAAAGGTATTGTGACCGCCCTCCCCCTTTGGGGGAGGTGCCGAGCGGATGCGAGGCGGATAAGCAGACGCACGGCGCTTTAGCGCCGATGCGGTCGCTTATGCAGCTTGCTGCGGAGGGTAGCGCATGAAGAGTTCTGTATTCCTATCGAAAGGAATGAGAATGTAGATACTGCGTTACCCTCTCCGACCCCTGCGGGGCCACCTCCCCCATAAGCAGACTCTTAGCGCTTTAGCGCTTAGAGGTCGCTTATACCGCTTGCGGTTGAGGGGGAGGCGAAGGTGGCGAGATGCCAGATAAATCGGAAGGGGAAGGCGAGCAAATGGACGGACGGCCGGTGATGCTGATCGCGGATGATGTGGAGGTCAACCGCACGATCTTGCGTCAGATTTTCCAAGACCAATATGAAGTCTGCGAGGCGGCGAACGGGCAGGATGTGCTCACGGCGCTTGCGCAGCGCGAGGTGAACATCCTGCTCCTCGATCTCGTCATGCCCGTCATGGACGGCTACGAGGTGCTCGCGTATCTCAAGAGCCACGACGCGTACGCCGAGCTCCCCGTGCTTGCGATGACGGCACGCGGCGACAGCGACGGGCAGGCGCGCGCCATCGAGATGGGCGCTGCCGACTTCCTCACGAAGCCATTTCACCCGCGCGTCGCGCGCCTCCGCGCCCGCAATGTCCTTGCGAACGTCGAAAACGAATGGCGCAAGGCGATGCAGTCCGCGAAGGATCACCAGATCAGCGAGATGCATCGCACGATCGAGGAAGACAGCCTCACGGGACTCGACAACCGCGAGTCGTTTTACCGCAAGACGGCGGCAATGCTGCAAAAAAATGAGACGCTGCCGTATGACATCGTCTACTTTGACATCGATCATTTCAAAGTCATCAATGCGCTGTTCCACATCGAGACGGGCAGCCTCATCTTGAAAACGGCGGCATTTTATCTCCAAGCTGCCGCGAGCACGATCGGCACGTGCGCCCGCCTCGAAGCAGATCATTTTGCGCTCTGCATCCCGCGCGGCAGCATTGATGCCAACCTGCTCATCCAAGGGCTCGACAACACGGTGCAGTCGCTCGGCCTCAGCCACAATGTGCTGTTCTACGCCGGCATCTACCCGATTGAGAACATTTACCTGCCCGTCGACCAGATGGTCGAGCGCGCCCGCTTTGCGGAAAAACGCGTGCGCGGCAGCCATGTCGAGCGCGTCTACACCTACGACGCCTCCATGCGCGAGAAAATGCTGAAAGAGCAGATGATCATGCGCGACATGGAATTCGCGCTCCAAGAGCGGCAGTTCCAAGTCTATTACCAGCCCATCTACCGCGCCTCGACGGGCGCGCCTGTGCAGGCCGAGGCCCTCGTGCGCTGGCAGCATCCGTCGGAAGGACTCATTTCGCCGGGACTGTTCGTTCCCTTGTTCGAACACAACGGCTTCATCGTGCGCCTCGATCGCTACGTCTGGGAAGAAGTCGCGAAATTCCTCGCGGCGGAAAAAGAGCAATACGGCAAGGCGACGCCCGTCTCCGTCAACGTCTCGCGCCTGAATTTCTACAATCACGGCTTGCTCGATTTCCTCTTGGAACTTTTGCGTCACTACCATCTCGCATCCGACCTCATCCGCCTCGAAGTCACGGAACAAGCCTATACGGAGAACCCGCTCCAGATCGCGAAAGCCATCGAAGAATTCCGCGCGCAAGGCTTCCGCGTCCTCATGGACAACTTCGGCAGCGGCGCGTCGTCGCTGAAGATGCTGAAAAACCTCCCCGTCGACGTGCTGAAAGTCGACATGCGCTTCCTCCACGGCGGCGACGAACACCGTGCGAGAGCCATCCTTGCAGCCATTGTCCAGACGGCAAAAGCCATCGACACCGGCATCATCATGGAAGGCGTCGAGACGGAGGAAGAAGTCAGTTTCCTCAAGAGCATCGGCTGCGACGCCATGCAGGGATACTACTACGCCCGGCCCATGCCGGTCGAGGAACTGCGGAAGAAGCTGCATGAAGGGAAATAAACAATGGAAGCATTTATTTTCGACATGGACGGCGTCATTATTGACAGCGAGCCGCTCCATAGCCGCGTGAAGATGGAGACGTTTGCGCATTTTGGGCTGCCGTTTGACGAGGACGATCTCGCGCAGTATATGGGGCGCACGAGCGTTGATATTTTTTCGGATGTGCTCGCGAAGGAGCATCGCACGGATGTGTCGGTGCAGGAGATCGTGGACTACAAGCACGCACATTATCTGGAACTGGCCGTCGGCGGGGCGCTCACGGCGATTCCGGGGAGCCTCGATTTGATTCATCGCTTGCGGGAGGCGGGCGTGCCGCTGGCGCTCGCGACAAGTTCTTGGCGGCGTGTCGTTGATGCGATTCTCGTGCAGTTTGATCTGACGGAGGCATTCCAGTCCGTGATTACGGGCTCGGAGCTGCCGAAGAGCAAGCCGGACCCTGCGATTTATCGTTTGAGCGCGGAGGCGCTCGGAGCCTCCCCTCGCGCGTGTGTCGTGCTCGAGGATACGTCGGCCGGCGTCGCGGCGGCGAAGGGGGCTGGGATGTACTGCATCGGCTTCCGCAGCCCGCACTCCGGCGTGCAGGATCTGTCGCGCGCCGACAAGATCGTCGACAACCTCGCGACAATTGATGTTGCAGAACGTTTCACAGAGCGACAATAAATTTCGTTTATGCTTTGATTATTGCTTGATTCGATTTTGTAGCATTTTTCATTGACAAACGCGTATTCATGAAGTAAACTAGAAACATAAATTGTTCCAAAAATGACTTCAATTGAATACGATTTTCACACATTTCGAGCACGTCCGCGTGGATGCGGCGGGCTCGCATCAGGGAGGTCTTTTTTGATGGCGAAGATCCGCAAGGAATCGTTCGGCAAGCTCAGCGATGGCAGGGAAGTGTTCCTCTACACGCTGCGGAACACGAAGGGCACGGAGGCGGCGGTCACGACGTATGGCGCGCGCTTCGTGAAGTGGCGCAAGATGACGAGCGCTGGAAAATTCTATGATGTCCTGCTCGGCTATGACACGGCAGCGGATTATGAAAAAGATGATACGAGCATGGGCGGTATCGTCGGCCGTCATGCGAACCGCATCGCGGGCGGCAAGGTCGTGCTGAATGGCAAGACGTACCAGCTCGATCTCAATACGGGCAGCCGCAAGCAGAACCACATCCACGGTGGCACGGCTGGCTTCCACAACCAGCTGTGGGACGCGGAGGAGACGGATACGGGCGTGAAGTTCACGCTGACGAGCCCGGACGGCGCGGGCGGCTATCCCGGCACGATGCACGTCTCCGTCGTCTATAGCCTCTCGAATGACAACGAGCTCTCGATCACGTACGAAGCGACGTGCGATCAGGACACGGTCATCAACCTCACGAACCATTCGTATTTCAACCTCGACGGCTACGCGGGCGGGCCGGTGCTCGACCAGAAGGTGCAGATTTTTGCCGACAAGTACACGTGGGCGGACAGCGAGTCGTTGCCGGACGGCCGCATCCTCGATGTCGCAGGCACGCCGATGGATCTCCGCGAGCCCGTGCGCATCGGCGACCACATCGACGATGATTTCGACGAGCTCCAGATGGGTCACGGCTACGATCACAACTGGGTGTTGCGCGGTGATGCGCCGGATGTTGAAATGAAGCCGGGCATGTTTGGTTTCGATATTCACTGCCCCATCGACTACAACGACGGCGGCTTGCACAAGGCAGCGTATGCCGAGTCCGAGAAAAGCGGCCTGACGCTCATGTGCTATACGACGTCGCCCGGCATCCAGTTCTATACGGGCAATTTCCTCGACGGCACGCAAGTCGGCAAAGAGGGCACGCACTTCGAGCGCCGCTCGGGCTTCTGCCTCGAGACGCAGTATTTCCCGAATGCCCTCGCAAACCCGAATTTCCCGCAGCCGATCCTCAAAAAAGGCGAGACTTGGAAAGCGCAGACCATCTACGTCCTCGCGGATAAGTAAAAACTCACGTCCGAAAAGGCGTCCTGTATCTACGCCTCCCCCTTTGGGGGAGGTGGCCCCGAAGGGGTCGGAGAGGGTAACGCCTGAAGAAATATCAAGAGCCTCACACACTATCATCCATCATCCTTTGACAAGGGGGACAACACATGAACATCCATGAGTACCAGAGCAAGGCCGTCCTGAAATCGTACGGCGTCAACGTGCCGGAAGGCTATCCTGCCTTCTCGGTCGACGAGGCCGTGGAGAACGCGAAGAAGCTCGGCACGCCTGTCGTCGTCGTGAAAGCGCAGATCCATGCCGGCGGCCGCGGCAAAGCGGGCGGCGTCAAGATCGCGAAGACGGAGGACGAAGTCCGCGCCTATGCGACGGAACTGCTCGGCAAGACGCTTGTCACGAAGCAGACGGGCCCGCAGGGCAAAGAGGTCCATCGTCTGCTCATCGAGGCCGGCTCGAACATCGAGAAAGAATACTACCTCTCGTTCGTCGTCGATCGCAAGACGAGCCGCGTCGTCATGATGGGCTCGGAAGAAGGCGGCATGGAGATCGAGAAGGTCGCGGCCGAGATGCCGGACAAGATTCTGACAGAGACCATCGACCCGGCCATCGGCCTCGCACCGTTCCAGGCGCAGCGCATGGCGTACGGCCTGCACCTGCCGAAAGAAGCGATCCGCAAGGCGACGAAGCTCATGAGCTGCCTCTATGCGGCGTTCGTCGGCAAAGATTGCAGCCTCGCCGAGATCAACCCGCTCGTCCTCACGAAAGAGATGGACGTCATCGCGCTCGATGCGAAGCTGAACTTTGACGACAGCGCGCTCTATCGTCATCCGGACATCGAAGAGCTCCGTGACGTCACAGAAGAAGATCCGAAAGAGCTCGCAGCAGCCAAAGAAGGCCTGAACTACGTCAACCTCGGCGGCGACGTCGCTTGCATGGTCAATGGCGCCGGCCTCGCGATGGCGACGGTCGACATTATCAAATTCTATGGCGGCGAGCCGGCGAACTTCCTCGATGTCGGCGGCGACTCCACGCCGGAGAAGATCGCGGCCGCGTTCCGCATCATGCTCGATGGCGGCCAGGCGAAGGGCATCTTCGTCAACATCTTCGGCGGCATCAACCGCTGCGACCTCGTCGCGCAGGGCATCGTCGATGCAGCGAAAATCATCTCCGAGGACGGCAAGTCCCTGCCGGTGCCGGTCGTCGTGCGCCTCGAGGGCACGAACGTCGATATCGGCCGCCAGATCCTGAAGGACACGCCGATCTCGAACGTCATCATGGCGCCGACGATGGAAGGCGGCGCCGAGACCATCGTGAAACTTGTCAAAGAAGCCGAGCAGGCGTGAGGAGGGCACCAGAACATGGGAATTTTCGTCAATAAAGATACCAAAGTCATCGTCCAGGGCATCACGGGCAAAGCGGCATCGTTCCATGCGCAGCAGATGATTGATTACGGCACGAAAGTCGTCGGCGGCGTCACGCCGGGCAAGGCCGGCCAGGTCGCGTGCGGCGTCCCCGTCTTCAACACGGTGAGCGATGCCGTGGAGGCGACGGGCGCAAATGCTTCCGTCATCTTCGTCCCCGCGAAATTCGCAGCGGACTCCATCTTCGAAGCTGTTGACGCCGAGCTCGACCTCGTCGTCTGCATCACGGAGCACATTCCCGTGCAGGACATGATCCGCGTCCGCCGCTACATGGAAGGCAAGAAGACGCGCCTCATCGGCCCGAACTGCCCGGGCATCCTCACGACGGATGAAGCGAAGCTCGGCATCATCCCAGGCTACATCCACAAGAAAGGCCACGTTGGCGTCATCAGCCGCTCCGGCACGCTGACGTACGAAGCGACGTTCCAGCTCTCCGCGGCCGGCATCGGCCAGACGACGGCCATCGGCATCGGCGGCGACCCGATCAAGGGAACGGACTTCATTGATGCGCTCGAGGCTTTCAAGAATGATCCGGACACGCTCGCCGTCCTCATGATCGGCGAGATCGGCGGCACGGCCGAAGAAGACGCTGCGAAGTGGATCAAAGAGAACATGCCGGACAAGCCAGTCGCGGCCTTCATCGCCGGCCGTCAGGCGCCTCCGGGCAAACGCATGGGCCATGCCGGCGCCATCATCAGCGGCGGCAAAGGCACGGCAGCGGACAAGATCAAAGCGCTGAACGCTGTCGGCATCGAAGTGGCGGACACGGTCGCCCACATCGGCGAGACCGTCGTCGCGACGCTGAAAAAAGCCGGCATCTACGAGAAGTGCCATACGTGCTGATGAATTGAAGCTGCAAACCCAGTAAAATCAAGGGTTTCCAAAACCACAAAAATAGAAGCGGTACTGAAAAGGTACTGCTTCTTTTTTGTGGTGCGATTTTTATTTGACATGGTCAAGGGGTTTGGCATCTGATGGAAAGATGCGGATATGCAACGTTTGCGGGGACATGCAAAAGAGGACGTGCAACAAAAAACGGCATCCCGCTTTTGCGGAACGCCGTTTGTCGTTCAAAATGGTGACCCAGGGGGGACTCGAACCCTCGACCCTTTGATTCGTAGTCAAATACTCTAATCCAACTGAGCTACTGGGCCAACGTGTCATGCATCTCTGCAATCAACATAAAATAGTATAATCGTATGAACACGTCTTGTCAAGAAAAAATTTGCGCAAAGAAAAATTTTTCAGGGGTGGCGCAAAAGCGCGCGAGCGTGTAAAATAATGAATGAGATTCATGATTTTGCAGGAAGCAGATGTTTTCGAAAGGAGTGCGTGCACCATGGCAGAGCGGCGGCTCACGCGCGAGGAGAAAAAAGTGTTGTACCGGAAGCTCATCGTCGAAGCGGCGAAGAAGGAATTCGTCCGCAAGGGGTACAAGGAAGCGTCCATCGCGGCGATCATGGACGAGGCGAAGCTCGGCGTCGGGACGTTTTACAATTATTTCGCGTCGAAAGAGGAAATCCTCATGTGCTTGCTCGCCCAGCTTTTGCGCGAAGTCACGGATGACCTCGCACGGCGGAAGAAAGCAGGCGAGCCGGCCGGCAAGCGGCTGAAGGCCGGCTGCCACCGCATGACGCAGCTCTTGGACGAGAACCAGTACGTGCTAGCGCTGTTCCTGTCCGTCGGCCGCGGGGACAAGCCCGAAGGCCATCCATGTGGCAAGACAGCGGCTCATCCGCAGGCGACCGAGGCGAATGCGAAAGCGAGCCGCGCGCCGCAGGTCAAGGATTTGTTTTTGAAAATCATCGAGGAGGGGCAGGCCGAGGGATCGATCCGACGCGACATCGCCGCGCCGATGATCGCGGAGATGCTGCACGCGACGTACCAGTCCGCGGCCTTCAGCCACGCGGGCGTGCCATTCCGCGAGAATTTCGAGCAGAAATTCCAGTTGTTGATTGAGGGAATGAAATCTCGTTAAGCCTTCCCCCCCCCCTGGGGGAGGTGCCGAGCGAATGCGAGGCGGAGAGGGTAACGTTGTAACGAGATTCACAACATAATGTAGTAGGGGAGTTTTTCTTTTTATGATCAGTGTGACGAAACTGCTGTTTGCACGGGAATATTTTGGCGACCGCCTGCGCTATACGAAGACGGCGCACCGCATGAAGAGCGGCGCGGCGGAGGGGATGGGGCCTGTCGTCGTCTGGAATTCGACGAAAACGTGCAACCTCAAATGCATGCATTGCTATATGAAGTCGGATGCGAAAAAATACAAGGACGAGCTGACGACGGACGAAGCGAAGCGATTCATCGATGACCTCGCGGCGTTCCATGTGCCCGTGTTGCTCTTCTCGGGCGGCGAGCCGCTCATCCGTCCGGATTTCTTCGAGCTCGCGGACTATGCAGCGAAAGCAGGCGTGCGGCCGACGCTTTCGACGAATGGCACGCTCATCACACGCGAGGTCGCGCAGCGCATCAAGGACATCGGCGTCGGCTACGTCGGCATCTCGCTCGACGGTCTCAAAGACGTCAATGACAAATTCCGCGGCGTCGATGGCGCGTACGAAAAGGCCATGCAGGGCATCGAGAACTGCGTGGCCGTGGGGCAGCGCGTCGGCCTGCGCTTCACGATCAACCAGCACAACGCGCGCGAGCTCGACAAGATTTTCGATTTCATCGAGGCGGAGCATATCAACCGCGTCTGCTTTTACCATCTCGTCTACAGCGGCCGCGGCGAGGCCATGGTGCATGACGACCTCACGCACGAGGAATCGCGCGCGGCGATGGACACGATCATCCGCCGCACGCGCGACTTCGAGGAGCGCGGCCTCGAAAAAGAAATCCTGACCGTCGACAACCATTGCGACGGCATCTATATGTACCTCAAGGCGAAAGAGGCCGGCGATGAGGCGACGGCGGCGCAGATCCTGAAGTTCCTCGAAATGAATGGCGGCAACCGCTCCGGCATCGCGTTCGGCGAGGTCGATCCTTTGGGCTATGTCCATCCCGACCAGTTCACGCAGCATCATACGTTTGGCAACGTGCGCGACCGCGCGTTTGGCGATATCTGGCAGGACGTGACGAACCCCATCATGGCGGGGCTCAAGGATCGCAAGCCACTCCTCAAGGGCCGCTGTGCGAAATGCAAGTGGCTCGATCGTTGCAATGGCAATTTCCGCACGCGCGCGGAAGCGGTCACGGGGGATTTCTGGGAATCCGATCCCGCATGCTATCTGACGGACGAGGAGATTGGCTTATGAACATCGTATCGTGGAACGTGACGAACGCCTGCAATATGTACTGCGCCCATTGCTACCGCGATGCGGGCTGCAAGGCCGAGGACGAGCTCTCGACGGAGCAGGCGAAAAAACTCTTGACGGAAATCCAGCGCGCCGGCTTCAAGATCATGATTTTCTCGGGCGGCGAGCCGCTCATGCGCCCGGATATTTTGGAACTCGTCAAATTCGCGGATTCGCTCGGCCTATTCCCTGTTTTCGGTACGAATGGCACGCTGATCACGCCACAGATGGCGCGCGACCTCAAAGCGGCCGGCGCACGTGCCATGGGCATCTCGCTCGACTCGCTCGACCCGGCAAAGCATGACAAATTCCGATCGTTCCCGGGCGGCTGGCAAGGAGCGGTCGATGGCATGAAAAATTGCAGGGCCGCCGGCCTGCCGTTCCAGATCCATACGACGGTCATGGATTGGAATGCGCCGGAGCTTGAGGACATGATCGACTTTGCCGTCGAGATCGGTGCCCGTGCCCATCATTTCTTTTTCCTCGTGCCGACGGGACGTGCCGCGACGATTGAAGAGGAAAGCCTGCGCGCCGAGCAATATGAAGACGTGCTCACGCGCATCATGAAGAAACAACAGGAAGTGCCCATCGAGCTCAAGCCGACGTGCGCACCACAATTCCTGCGCATCGCTGCCGAGCTCGGACAGAAGAGCCGCTTCCACCGCGGCTGCCTCGCGGGCCTCTCGTATTGCATCATCAGCCCGAAAGGCAAAGTCCAACCGTGTGCCTACCTCAAAGAATACCTCGGCGACGTCCGCGACACGCCATTTGATGAAATCTGGAAGAACCATCCCGTGCTGCAAAAACTCCGTACGCTGGCGTACAGCGGCGGCTGCGGCGCGTGCAAGTACAACCACCTTTGCGGCGGCTGCCGAGCTCGCGCTGCCATCTACCATGACGGCGATTACATGGCGGAAGAACCATGGTGCCTGTACCACGGGCGGCGGGGCGAATAAAGGAGAACGAGCATGATCAAACTCATTTTGACGGATATGGACGGCACGCTGCTCGACGACGCGGGCAACCTGCCTGTGGACTTCGATGCGATGGCGGCCGAACTCAAGCGGCGCGGCGTGCTGTTCGGCGCGGCGAGCGGGCGGCAGTATTTTTCACTCATCGAATCATTTGCGAAGTACAAGGACGAATTCCTGTTTGTCGCGGAAAACGGCACGAACGTGCGTTATCAGGGCAAGCAGGTGTTTTCCTGTCCGATGGAGCACGATGTGGCGCTGCACATCTTGAACGAAGTCCATGCGGCGGATCCTGGTATTTTCTGTGTCTACTGCGGCCTCAATGACGCGTATGTGCTGCGCGACCAGTACATCGGGCCGAACATCGCGGAGCTCCGCAAATATTATACGCATGCGCAGGCGGTCGAACGGTTTGAAGATGTGCAAGACACGACGATCAAGACGGCATTCTATGTCACGACAGCGGATTCCGAGGCGCGCATCCTGCCGCACGTCATCAAATACCGCAGCACGCAACAGGTCGTGCTCTCAAGCGATTACTGGCTCGATATCATGAACAAGGAAGTCAACAAGGGCGTTGCTGTGCGCGCCGTGGAAAAAGCCTTCGGCTTCGCGCCGGATGAGGTCGCTGTCTTTGGCGATTATCTCAACGACCTCCAGATGATGAGCGCGGCGACGTACAGCTTCGCCATGGCGAACGCGCATCCGGACATCAAGGCCGCCGCACGCTACGAGACGGCGAGCAACGAGGAGGCTGGCGTGCTCAAAGGCATCCAGCGCCTCATTGACGCAGGCTTATGTTAAAATGAAGCCCCTATCATTCTCAGAATGGCTCCCCCTCTGGGGGAGCTGGCGCGCGAAGCGCGACTGAGAGGGTAGGGGCGTTTGTGATGATACGAAAGAAGGATGAATGCAATGAAACTCGACTACCATATGCATTTCGAAAAAGGCTCGTATGACGAAACGTGGGCCGAAGGATTTTTCGCGGCAGCGAAAAAGCGCGGCCTTGACGAAATCGGCATCAGCGAGCACAGCCATACGTTCCCCGAGTTCGAGGAACTTTATTATCATGACCTCATTCTTGACGATGGCTTCATCGGCAGCTTCCAGAAAAAGTGGCTGAAGTCGAACAAATTCAAGTACACGCTCGACGATTATTTCCGCTTCATGGAACAACTCCGCAAGCGTCATCCGAATGTCCGCACGGGCATCGAGGTCTGCAATTTCCAGCAGCAGGACAAGGTGCATGACATCCTGAAAGATTATCCGTTTGATTACATCATCGGCTCCGTCCATTTCCTGCGCGGCTGGGCGTATGACTCGTCCGAGATCAAAGCCGAATGGGATCGCCACCCGCTCGAAGACATCTATGAATGGTACGCCGAAGAGGTCGAAAAGCTCGCGGACAGCGGGGAATATGATATCCTCGGCCATCCGTTCAACATCCGACTCTTCAAATATCTCCCGGACTTCGATGTCACGCCATACCTCGAGCGCGTCGCGCGCGCCATGGCGAAAGCGCATATGGTCGTCGACATCAATACGGGCACATACTACCGCTATCCGATCCAGGAAATCTCGCCGTATCCGGACTTCCTGCGCATGGCGCGGAAATATGATCTTCCCATCATCACGTCGTCCGACGCGCACAAGCCGAAGGACTGCGGGGCGTATAACGACGAGGCCGTCCAGTATGCACGGGACTTTGGTTACACGCACCTCGTACATTTCGACCAGCGCCGCCGCACGCTTGTCAAGCTTGGCTGAGATGTGATAGACATCTGTCCACGGAATGGGAATCGCGAAATTGTCGAATTTGTACGGAATTGTCATAAAATCGCGACTGTATCCATGATACAAGAAAAAACACGAAAAAGATGTTGACAAGATTACGATAGATGATTATAATGAAACCATAGATAAGGAAAAGTTCATAGCTCACAGGTTTCAGTCCTGGTTCAAAAGACCAGTAGATTCCCACCAGAAATCTCCATCATGCACTTGATTTTCGTTGAGAAGTCCTCTTACCACTACTTGCAGGGAAGGCGAGCATCGAAGAGAAAGGTGCTTGCGATGCCAAAGCGGAACGATTGACTGAGGAGGGTCATGACCGCATGGCCGAAGCAAGGAAGAAGGAGCGATTTCAACATGAAGATCAAAGTTTATTCCCAGTGGATGGAAGAGAAAATGGTACCCGTCCGCACCAAACAGTTCACCAAGGCAGCAAAGCTCTTGGGTCATGAGAGTTTTTCCAGCTTTGCCGCTGCAGATGACAAGGTCGGCCGTGATCAGAAGACCGCAAAATCTTCGGATCATCAGGCAGTAGCTGAGTGGCTCGATTGCCGCGTTGTTGGTAAGGTGGCTGAAGGAGTAGCATGATGTAGAATTGCCAAGCAGGAGGGCGGCAGCGGAAGCAGGCTGCATGAGGAAATACGCCCTTCCCTCCGTACTTGTGCAAGGCAAAGAAGGATATGTTTCGGACGACGAAGAGCCGCATCCATCGGGATGCGGCTCTTCACTTTGCAAAAAACTTTTGCAACCTCGAAAAAAATGCTTGACTTTGCATGCCGCGATGACTATAATGTATTTTGTCAGTCAGCGAAAGGCAGAAGCCAAACGCGCTGAAACAACACAAATGATGCGGAAATAGCTCAGTGGTAGAGCACCACCTTGCCAAGGTGGGGGTCGCGAGTTCGAGTCTCGTTTTCCGCTCCATTCTGCGGAAATAGCTCAGTGGTAGAGCACCACCTTGCCAAGGTGGGGGTCGCGAGTTCGAGTCTCGTTTTCCGCTCCATTTGTTTGCAAGGCTAAGTGTGATTGTTTTGGGCCTATAGCTCAGTTGGTTAGAGCATCCGGCTCATAACCGGTCGGTCCTTGGTTCGAGTCCAAGTGGGCCCACCATTTATCTCCTTAGTTACAATTATATATTTTATTACAATATGGCCCAGTAGCTCAGCTGGATTAGAGTATTTGACTACGAATCAAAGGGTCGGGGGTTCGAATCCCTCCTGGGTCACCATATTGTGGGTAGGTGCCCGAGTGGTTAAAGGGAACAGACTGTAAATCTGTCATCTTCGGATTACGATGGTTCGAATCCATCCCTGCCCACCACGAGAACAGCAGAGGCTGTTGCGTAATCGCAACAGCCTCTTTTCTATTATGGAAAGTAACAAATACAGCAGCCTCTCCCTCAGGGAGAGGGGGACCGCGTCAGCGGTGGAGAGGGTCCCCTGTACGTCAAAAGTTTTTGTACGTTGTCTGCCCCGCGGGTGCGATATCATTCTTCGGTCATCGGGCACGAGACCGCCGGTCCGTTTGGTTTCCGCTGTGCCGTATGGGATCCTTCGAACAGCGCCTCACTCATCTTCCGCATGAGTTCATCCTGCTCTTTCGACGCGGAGTAGACGAGGGCGCTGCCGCCTTCGGGGGTCTCGCCGTCGATGGGCGTGATCGCGAGCTGCAAACGATGTTCTTTGTCACGGCGGAAGGAGTGCTTCATGCGCGTGGCGAGCCATTCCGTAATCATCTCGACGTTCTGGAATGACGCATTCTTGTTGTACGCCTTGTATGTCGCGGCTGCGATCTCGGCGGCGCGCTGCTTGTCTTCCGTGACGCCGAGGATGGAAAACTCTTGCGTTTCGCCTTCGGTGACGAGTTTTGTGACGATGTAATTCATGAAGGAGACCTCCTGGAAATTCTGGATATGCCAGATTTACGGAAAATCGTGAAAATCTGGCCTTGCTGGCATACGATATTTTTTCAAACTGGATATTTCACTCCGCTGCCGTCTGCGTTAGAATCATGGGCAAAAGGAGTGATGCATATGATTTTTTCGACGACAACAACAACGGCAGAAGCGCCGGAAACGGCGACGCATCCGGTCTTCACGGCGCGCGAGCTCTGCCTCACAGCTGCCATGACGGCGCTCGTCTTCGTCGCGACCTTCGTGCCACGCATCCCGATCCCGCTCGGCTATGCGCATCTTGGCGATGCCGTGATCTTCCTGCTCGCGCTCTCGATCGGGCGGCGCGAAGCGCTCATGGCCGCGTGCCTCGGCTCGGCGCTCTCCGACGTGCTCGGCGGCTTCCTCATTTGGGCCGTGCCGACGCTCATCATCAAGTTCGTCATGGCGGACATCGTCTGGCGCATCGCGGGCCGCAGCGCGGCGGGAAAGTTCCGCACGCTCGGTGCGTTCCTCGCGTCGTCGCTGTGGATGGCGTTTGCCTACACGGTGTTCGGCGCGGCGCTCTATGCGAGCGTAGCCGCTGGCCTCGCGTCGACGCCAGGTCTCCTCATGGAAGGCCTCGTGAATACGGCCGCGGCTTTTGTCGCGTTGCCGACGCTACAAAAATTTTTGCAGCGGTGAATGTGTTTCCCCTGACGAATTCCTCCGAAAGAAAGCCTCCCGCACGGGAGGCTTTCTTTTGCTTTGGAAACGCAACACGCGCTTCTTTATTTTTTTTCTTTGCGGTTCTTCGCACGGTCTTTCGCAGCTTTTTCTTTTGCCTTGACCTTGTCGTCGAGCTTCTTCTGCTGCTCGTAGCGTGCGTAGTCGACGCCCATGCCGGCGAGCTTGTGCTTCACGGCCATCATCGGATGCTTCAGGTACATCTTTTTCGTGCCGCTCTGCATGATCGTCAAAAACTCGCGCGCCTGGCGCTCGCCGAAGCATTGGCCGGCAAATTCGCATTTGTCGCAGATCGGCTTTGTGATGCCGTAGCGGCAGCGGTTCATGCGCGTCATGACCGTCGCGAGGAGCGCCGTGCACTTCGGGCAGAGCTTTTCGCCGGACGTGCCGTGATGGCTGTGGCAGTAGACGCCGAACGTCTTCTTGATGTTCGCTTTTTCTTTCGGAATGTTGTTTTTGATTTCTGGCGGTTTCCGCTTCGGCAGGAAGCGCGATAAAATGCTCATGGAATATCACCCTTTATATAAGTTCAAGTGCAAAGTGCACGTTTCTTTCATTTTACTTGTTTTCCGAACGGATTGCAAGGCGCAGGATTTTTGTTCCGTGTTCGGGAAATATGATTTTTCTGGTCGCAAGGGCTAGTTTTTCGTAGACATCCGCGTTAGAATAAGGAGAAAGTATGACGTTCCTTTGGAGGGGATAACGTGGGACTCATTGCATGGGAAGGGCTTGGTGTTCCCATCTATACGTACGGGCTCGTGGTCTTCGCGGCCGTCCTTGTCGGCGCGGCGTGCGCGTGGGTGTCGGTGCGGCTCCGGAAAGAGCGCACGGCGCCGCTCCTCGACCTCCTCGTCTACGGCTTGCCGGTCGCGCTCGTCTTCGCGCGCGCGGGCTTTGTGCTGCACAACTTCGCGCAATATGCGAACCATCTCGCGGAAATTTTTTTTGTCTGGCATGGCGGCCTCTCGTTTTACGGCGGCATGCTTGGCTTCTTCCTCACGGTGCTCGGCTACAGCCTCGTGCACGGCGTGAGCGCGTGGCACTGGCTCGACCTTCTCGTGCCGGCGTTCGTCCTCGCCATCGTCGTCTACGAGCTCGGCATCTTCGGCATGCAGCTCACGATGGGCACGCCGCTGCCGGCCGACGTGCCAAACGACCATACGCTCATGGAGTATATCGAATACCGCTACCGGCCGATGGGCTTCGAGAATATGCTCTACTTCCAGCCGATCGCGCTCTATCAGGCGGGATTGCAGTTCGCCGCGTTCCTCGTCGTCACGCTTCTCGCCATCATCGATGCGCATCGCGGGCGGCGGTGGCCTTCGGGCTGCCTGTTCATCTTCGGCCTCGGCCTCGTCGCGGCCATCCGCTTTGGCTGCGGGTTCTTTTATCTGAATTCGCATCCCGAGACGCTGCTGCCGCTCGGACGACTGCTGTCGGGCGGCGCGGTGCTCGTCGCACTCTTCCTGTTCATCCTGCGGTGGCGTTCGCGCCCGCGTTTCTTCTATTAATATGGATAATATGGATCAATGGAGGTTCCCATGTTGACGTTTCCCACGCATCACGACCGCCCGCGCTGGGCGAAGCGCATCGTGCTCCTGGTGCTGCTCCTTGCCATTCCTTTCCTCCTTGCAAGCCCAAAGCCGATGACGGCGAGCATGGTCGCGGACAGCGAGAATGGCACGAAAGTCTTGATCTTGAACTATCACAAAGTTGATGATACGTTCATTTCGCTCTCCGTGCGGCCCGAGGATTTCGATGCGCAGATGAAATATCTTTCGGACAACGGCTACCACACGATTTCGCCCGACGAGCTCTACGACGCGCTCGCGGGCAACGCGGAGCTGCCGGAGAATCCCGTCATGATCACATTTGACGACGGCTACAAGGACAACTATGAGAACGCGTATCCGATTTTGAAAAAATATGGCTTCAAGGGCACGATCTTCGTCGTCTCGAGCTTTCTTGGCGTCTATCCAAACTACATGACGTGGGATCAGGCGCGCGAAATGGACGCGGACAACATCTCCATCCAGTCGCACACCGTCGACCACAAGTCGATGACCGACCTCTCGGACGACGAGCTCCGCGCCGAGCTCGTGGATTCGAAGAAAAAAATCGAGAAGGAGCTCGGCCACGAAATCGACTACATGGCCTATCCGACCGGCACGTACAACCTCCACATCGCGAACCTCGTGAAAGAAGCCGGCTACAAGGCCGCGTTCACGATCAAATACGGCAACGTCGACAAAGCGAGCAACATCTACGCCCTCGAACGCGTCCCCGTGTTCCATACGGAAGACACGAATAAATCCTTCCTCGAACGCATCCGGTATACACCGATCTTTGAACGGTTCGGGTGGATCAAGAGCTGAAGACACGCGAAAGCCCTCTCGTACTCGATTACGGGAGGGCTTTTGTGCAGGTGAATTTGTGGTCAGCCGTTTCGCTGTCCGATGCCCTCGCAAAACGCGAGGAAGGCGCGGAGTGTTGGAGTGAGGTATTTGTTCTGGTGGCAGACGACGCGGAAGGTGCGGTGGAAACGGAGGCCGGGGACCGTGAAGGCCTGGACGTGGCCGTCTGCGAGCGCGGGGGCGGCGATGCGTTCGGAGAGGGCGGCGAGGCCGAAATCGGCGGCGACGGCTTGGAGGATGGAGGCGGAATTATTGTAGACGCCGGCGGTCTGGTAGGGGAGCTCTGCCGCTTGCATGACGGCTTCGAACAGCGCCCGCGTGCCGCTGCCTTCTTCGCGCAGGAGGAAGGGCGCGCCTGCGATCGCTTCGCGTGGCACGGTGCCTGTGAGGCCGCGGGCGGGCGAGGCGAGGAGGACGAGCTCGTCTGTGAGGAATGGTTTTGCCGTGAGCTGCGCGGAAGAGATGTCCCCTTCGATGAGCGCGACGTCGAGGTCGTCGGCGAGCAAGCGCTGCTCGAGGTCTTGCGTGTTGCCGATGCGCGAGAAGATGGGGACGTCCGGGTGCGCGGCGCGGAAGTCTGCGAGCAGCGGCACGAAGATGCTTTCGCCGATGGAGAGCGTCGCGCCGATGGCGATCGGGCTGTGATCGGCAAAGCCGCGCATGGCTTCGCCTGCCTGATGCTCGAGCGCAAGGATGTGCGTCGCGTAGCCGAGCAGCGACCGCCCGGCGGCCGTGAGGTGCAGCTGGCGGCCGATGCGGTCAAAGAGCGCCGTGCCGTAGAACTCCTCGAGTTCTCGGATCGCCTGGCTCACGGACGGCTGGGAAATATGGAGGTCGCCGGCGGCCGCCGTCATCGAAGCGCGGCGGCAGACCGCTTGGAAAATACGGAAATGGCGAAGCGTCATTTTATGAACGCCTCCTTTCTTTGAACTGTTTTCTGTGGCTCCCCCTCTGGGGGAGCTGTCGAGCGGTAGCGAGACTGAGAGGGTAGCGCAGTAGGGAGATTCTGATTCCTTTCAATAGGATAGAGAATCTCATACGGCGTTACCCTCTCCGTCCCCTTCGGGGCCACCTTCCCCAATGGGGAGGCAAAAGATGGATTTAGAAGAACATGCGGACGATGGAGTATGCGAGGATGACGAGGACGATGGAGCAGAGGAAGGAGCTTGCGAGCGGGCGCGCGCCTTTCTTTGCGACGACGGAGAAATTCACGTTGAGCCCGAGCGCAGCCATCGCCATGCCCAAGAGGAGATAGGCGATCGTGACGAGGCTGTCCGTGAAACCTGCGACGAACGGCACATAAGAGCCGATGGCGCTCGCGAGCAGGAAGCCGCCCATGAACCAGGGGATCGGCACGTGCTTCATCTGCGCGAAGAAGCGCGTGCGAGGCGCTGCTTCCGTGCCTTCGTGGATGGAAGTTTCGACAGCGACGCCGTTCGTTCCTGCCAAGACGGCATTCGTTTCTTTTGTGACGGCGCGGTGTGCCTCGACGACGCCGACGAGGATCGCGACCGGCGCAAGCAGCAGCACGCGCGAGAGCTTCGCGACGATGGCGGCGTCTGTGCCGACGGCACCAGCGGCTCCGCCCGCGGCCACGGCGTGTGCGATTTCGTGCAGGGAGAGGCCGGCAAGCGTGCCGAACTGCGCTTCAGAGAATCCGAGCATGGGCTGGAGCGCGACGAGCACGAGCGTGAACGCCGTGCCGAGGATGGCGACGCAGGCGACGGCGAGCACGGAATCATCCGCTTTCGCTTTCGCTGCGCCCGAGACGCCCATGACGGCAGCCGCACCGCAGATGGACGAGCCGCAAGCCGTCAATACTGCAAGCGTGTGCTCGACGCCGAAGAGCTTGCGCGCAACGATGTAATTCAGCGCCACCATGACGGTCACGATGACGATCGCGGCCATGAGGCTCTTCATGCCAGCGCCCATGAGCAGCACGAGGTTCAGCTTGAAGCCGAGGAGGATGATGCCGGCGCGCAAAAATTTGTTTGCGATGAAGGGCGTCGACGCGCGCGCCGCATCGCGCAGGCTGCTCCAAGCTTGCAGCGCCATGCCGAGGAGCAGCGCGAGCACGAGCGCTCCGACGAGCGAGAATCCCGGCAAGTGCGCGAGCTGCTGTCCTGCGAGCGAACACGCAAGCGTCACGACGAGGCCGGCCGCTGCGATGCGGCGGGTCGAAAGCGTTTGAAGAAGTTTCATTTCGGATGTCCTCCTGTATGTTGTGGCTTTGTTGTCGTTTCATTTTGTTTTGCATCCACAGTATAAGGGCGTGCTACACATTTGTAAAATACGTGGATTCAATGAAACCAATAGGTATTCGCTTATATATCAACAAAATGAATGGTGACAAACGTTACAGAACCGTTGCGGGAAGATTTGCTATCATAGAGGCAAGAAAAAGAATCACGGGAGGAATCGGTATGGAAAAATGGGCGATCGTCTATTCATCGGTCACGGGCAACACGAAAGCGATTGCGGATGCGATGGCGGAGGCGCTCGGAGAAGCTGTTGATGTGTTCCGCGTGCAGGATGCGCCGGACGATTTGTCGGGCTACGAGGTCGTGCTGCTCGGCTACTGGCTGCGCCTCGGCGCGCCGGACCCTTTGATGTTGAAATATCTGCCGAAGGTTCGCGACGCGCGCGTCTGCTTTTTCCAGACGCATGGCACAGAGCCGACGAGCGAGCACGCGATCACGTCGTTCGCGCGCGCGGGCTACCAGCTCGGTACGGGTTGCGAGATCCTCGGCACGTTCGGCTGCCAGGGGAAAATCAATCCAGCGTTGATCGAAAAGCGCAAGAACGCTGGCCCGGACGATCCGCACGGTGGCGCGAAGAGCATCGAGCGCTGGAAAAACGCCGCGACGCATCCTGATGATGCGGACAAAGCAGCAGCGAAAGCGTTCGTCGCTGCCATGCAGCACAAGCTCGCGTTGAAGAAAAAATGGCTCGCGGGGAAAGCAGCGAAAATCGCAGCAGCGAAAGCGCAACACGCGGACAACTAAAGAGGAAATGTATCACGCCGCAGGCGTCCATCGTGCATCGATGAGGCCTGCGGCGTTTTTGCTTCTCGGAAAATGTCGCTTGCCATGCGACCATGGAACGCTGGATGGATGACAGACCGCTTTTTTCGTGGGGCGGCAGGAAAATTATAATGGTGTAGAGAATAGATTCCGTAATGAAGTGTTGCGGGAGGGTGACTGCTATGCCGTTGGGGAAGAGCATTAACCTGTATTTGATGGACGGAACGGAAGAAGGACGGTGGCAGGCGACAATCATCGGCTGGACTGGCATCGGCTATAAGATTCCACGAAGAGCTTTGAAAGAATGTGCGGATTTATCGTATATCAACACGCCGGGAGTTTATTTTCTGTTTGGAAAAGATGATGCTACTGGACGCCAGTTCATTTATGTTGGCGAAGCAGAAGATGTGCAGAAACGATTGCTCCAACCACATACATTCGAGAAGGACGGCCTCTATTGGACGGAGGCGGTAGTTTTTCTTGCACAGGATGATTCGTTGGAAAAAGGCCGCGTAAAATATCTTGAGCATCGATTTTATACGATTGCAACAGAAGCGAAGAGGTATCTTGTCAAAAATGGGAATACGCCGACGAAATCTTCACTACCCAAACCGATTAGAGATTTTCTTGAATCGTTCCTCTTGAATGTAAAACTCATTTTGCCGGCGCTTGGTTATCGGGCGTTGATTCCAATGCCGTCATCGGATGTAAAAAACACGAAAGATGGGGATCAAGATTTACTGTATTTGAAACGCAGCAAACCTGTACCGTGGGAAGCCGTGGGAAAAGTCACGGCAGAAGGGTTCTGGGTGCTCAAGGGAAGCTATATCCACCCGAATGTAGCTTCCTATGCTCCAGCGAATGTGAAAAAAGCGCGAGAACAGTACGCAGATAAGGTGGACAAAAATCATGTTTTGAAGGAAGATATCTGCTTTGGCAGTCCGTCTTTCGCCTCGTCGTTTGTTTGCGGAAAAAATACAAGTGGATTGAAAGAATGGAAAAATGAGAAGGGAATTTCGCTTGGCGATGTGGATACGAGCGCGAGTGCGGAATCAGACAGCACAGAGAAGCTCGTGAAAGGAAAAACGAAAGCCTACAGTACGAAAAATGGAAAAAGCGACAGGGCGATTTTCCACATTGCTGGAAACAAAGTCCAAGCGAATGGGCGTTCTGACGAGAAGGGGTTTCTTGTATTCAAAGGATCGCAGTACAGCCTGACGGAGACAAAATCGTGTCCGCCGTACATCAAAAAAATGGCTCAATCATTTTTCCTGTGGGATTCGCGTAGCGTCATTGGTCAATGTCGGCTCATGTCGATGAGTTTCAAAAAGAAATATTCGTCGTCG
>OMWS01000014.1 GCA_900314825.1 uncultured Veillonellaceae bacterium
ACCTCACAGATGCCTTGCACCAGCATGCCGGGTTCCGCACAGATTTCGAAATCACGACAGGACGCAGCATGCGCTCGGTCGTCGCCCAAAGCAAAAAAACAGATAAATCCAATCAAAAAGTAATATATAGCTACATATCGGAGCATTAAAAAAAGCCGCAGAGCCCTTGCAAATCAAGGGTTCTGTGGCTTTCAACTGTCAAAGATGGGATTATATGTTGCACAATTCAGCTTGTCCAGCAATAAATTGCATACAGAAAGGACTCTCCCGCAAAAACAAGAGAGTCCTTTCAAAATTTTGTATTTACTTTTTCATACGCTTTTTCCACCGCGCAAGCGCATCCTTCGCCGCGCCCTGCTCTGCTTCTTTCTTCGACGCACCTTCGCCGCGGCCTTGTTCTTTGCCGTTGATCTCGACGGCGAAGACGTAGTGCTTGCAGTGATCGGGGCCGGTCGCTTCGAGCTCGACGTAGGTGATGACCGCATCCGGGTCTTTTTGCACGAGCTCCTGGAGCGTCGTCTTGTAGTCTTTGATCGCCTCGCCGCGCTGGACGTTTGCGAATGCGGACGCGAGCTCACGCATCGCGTAGTCGCGTGCGACGTCCCAGCCTTGATCGAGGTAGACGGCGCCGAGCACGGCCTCGAACGTGTCTTCGAGGTTCGTCGTGCGCGTGCGGCCGCCGCTCATTTCCTCGCCGTGTCCTAAGAGCAAGTAGTCGCCGAGCCCGAGCCGCGCTGCGATCTTCGCGAGCGAGGCCGAGCAGACGATGCTTGCGCGCGTGCGCGTGAGCTCGCCTTCCGGCAGTTTCGAGAAATGCGTATAAAGATAGGTGCTGGAGGCAAGCTCCAGCACCGCATCTCCGAGGAACTCCAGGCGCTCGTTGTTTTCGACGCGCCCGGGGGCTTCATTCGCATAGGACGTATGGACGAGGGCCGTGTGCAGGAGACTGATGTCGTGGAACGCCACACCAAGGCGTTTTGATAACTCCAAAAGTTCCTGCTTTCGTTTTTCCGTCAATCCATCCATATAAAATTTTACTCCGCGTATTTCTTCAGCAGCAGGCAGGCATTGTGGCCGCCGAAGCCGAACGAGTTCGACATGGCCGCGCGCACCGTCTTCGCCTTCGCCTTGTTCGGGACGTAGTCGAGGTCGAGTCCCTCTTCCTGCGTCTCATAGTTGATCGTCGGCGGCAGCATGTCGTTCTCGACCGCGAGCGCCGTCGCGATGCACTCGACACCGCCGGCCGCGCCGAGAAGATGCCCCGTCATCGACTTGATGGAGGACACGGAGACGTCTTTCGCCGCGTCACCCCAGACGGCCTTGATGGCTTCCGTCTCGCCCTGATCGTTCAGGTGCGTCGACGTGCCGTGCGCGTTGACGTAATCGACTTCCGAGGCTTTCATGCCGGCATCGTCGAGCGCGAGCTGCATGCATTTCGCCTGATACGTGCCGTGCGGTGCCGGGCTCGTGATGTGGTACGCATCAGAGTTCGCACCGTAGCCAGCCATTTCCGCGTAGATGTGCGCGCCGCGCGCTTTCGCGTGTTCGAGGCTCTCGAGCACGACGATGCCGCAGCCTTCGCCCATGACGAAGCCGCTGCGGTTCGCATCGAACGGACGGGACGCGTGCTCGGGATCGTCGTTGTGATCCGTGCAGAGCGCTTTCATAGCGCCGAAGCCTGCGACGGCCGCCTGGCTGATCGCCGCTTCCGTGCCGCCCGCGACCATGACATCCGCCTCGCCGCGCTGGATGACGCGCATGGCGTCACCGATGCAGTTCGAGCCTGTGGCGCAGGCCGTGACGACGCACGACGACGGGCCGTGGAGCTTGTACTCGATGGAGACCTGGCCGGCCGCCATGTTCGCGATCATCATCGGGACGAAGAACGGGCTGATGCGCGACGGGCCTTTCGCGAAGTATTTCTCATACTGCGAATGCATCGTCTCAATGCCGCCGATGCCCGTGCCGACATACGTGCCGATGCGGTCGAGGTCCTCTTTCTCGAGGTCGAGGCCCGCATCCTTGATGGCGAGGCCGGCCGTCGCGACGGCGAACTGCGTGTAGCGGTCCATGCGGCGCGCTTCCTTCTTGTCAATGCCGTAGGCCGTCGGGTCGAAGTCTTTGACTTCGCCGGCGATCTGCGCATGGAATTCCGTCGGATCGAAGCGCGTGATGCGGCCGATGCCGTTCTTGCCCTCCATGAGAGCCTTCCAGAATTCCTCTTTGCCCGAACCGATCGGCGTGATGGCGCCGAGGCCCGTGATGACAACCCGATGTTTCAAGATAACTTGCTCCTCTCAATGAAATTCGTTCGATTTTGCGCATTTCCGTACATTTTGGGGCGCAAAAATGCAGCTGCTTATTCCGCTGCTTCCGCTTCCGCCTTGAGCTTCGTGATGATGTCGTGCACGGACTCGATGCTCTGGATCTCCGGCAGACGCTCGCCCGTGAAGACGAGGCCCGTCTCCGTGTCGCCCTGCTGGGCGCGGATCAGCGAGCGGATGATGCAGAAATTATGCTTGCACGCCTTGAGGCACGCGTCGCATTTCTTCGGGGGCACCGGCCCTTCGAGGACGGCCGCCGAGAACGGCGTGCGCACGGCGCGGCCGGGCAGCCCGACGGGGCTGTGGATGACGACGACGTCCTCCGGCTTCGATTTCAGATAATATTCTTTCAGCGTTGGTGCGCCATTCGATTCGAGGCTCGCCGCGAAACGGGAGCCCATCTGGACGCCGTTCGCGCCCATTTTTATGAGATCAACGATGTCCTGGCCCGAGAGCACGCCGCCGGCCGCGATGACCGGGATCTTGACGGCCGCGCGGATGTCGGGGATGAGCTCGCGCACGGAGTGCGTCGTCCCGAGATGGCCGCCGGCCTCTTTGCCCTCGACGACGATGGCCGTCGCGCCAAGACGTTCAGAGATTTTCGCGAGTTTCACGGACGAGACGATTGGGACGATCGGCGTGCCCGACTCTTTGCCGTAGCCGAACATGTCACGGGAAAAGCCAGCGCCGGCGACGATGAGGTCGATGCCTGCGTCGATGGCCGTCTTGCAGATGCCCGCGAAATCGCGGGCTGCCACCATGATATTGATGCCGATGATGCCGTTCGTCAGCGACCGTGCGAGCTGGATCTCGTAGCGAAGCTCCGCATGGCTCATGCCGGAAGCGGCGATGAGGCCGATGCCGCCTTCATTGGCGACAGCAGCGGCGAGGCGGGCCGTCGACAGGCGGATGGCCATGCCTCCCTGCACGATCGGGGTCTTGGCGACCTTCGTGCCGATTTTCAGTTCCGGAAGCTTCAAGGTTACTCCTCCCATTCAATTCTTTCCTTTAGAAAATCCCGCGAAGAATCTTCACGGGATTTCAAAAAGGAAAGACGCTCTAACTTATTTGTTCTGCTCGATATAGGTGACAACGTCCTGCACCGTCTTGATCTTTTCTGCGGCCTCATCCGGAATCTCGATGTTGAATTCCTCTTCAAAAGCCATGATCAGCTCGACAATGTCGAGGGAGTCAGCACCGAGGTCATCGATGAACGTCGATTCGATGGAAACCTCATCCGGCTCCACACCGAGCTGCTCAACGACGATGTCGCGAACCTTCTCGAAGGTCTTGTCTGCATCTGCCATGTCTTTCACCTCCTTATCTTGGTGTCCTTATATAGTTATATCACATAACCATGCCGCCGTCTACCTTGACGACCTGGCCAGTAACGTAGGAAGCGAGATCGGACGCGAGGAAACCGACGACATTCGCAACGTCCTCGGGCTCGCCCATGCGCTTCAAAGGGATAGCGGAAAGCGTGGCTTCTTTCGCCTTGTCCGTCATCGCGGCCGTCATGTCCGTCGCGATGAAGCCCGGCGCCACGGCGTTGACCGTGATGCCGCGGGCAGCGAATTCTTTCGCGCAGGCTTTCGTGAAGCCGATGACGCCGGCTTTTGCTGCTGCGTAGTTCGCCTGGCCCGCATTGCCCATGATGCCGACGACGGAGGCCATGTTCACGATGCGGCCCGCGCGTTTTTTCATCATGAGTTTCGACACGGCCTTCGTGACATGGAACATGCCCTTGAGGTTCGTATCGAGGACGGCGTCGAAGTCTTCCTCTTTCATGCGCATGAGGAGGCCGTCGCGCGTGATGCCGGCATTGTTGACGAGGATGTCGATGCCGCCGAACTTCTCCACGACAGCCTTGACCATCTCATCAACCGCTGCCGCGTCCGAGACATCCGCCTGGAAGATCTCGGCCTTGCCGCCTGCCGCTTCGATCGCGGCTTTCGTTTCTTCGGCTTTCGCCGTGTTGCCGGCGTAGTTGATCGCGACCTGCGCACCCATGCCAGCGAGGCAGAGAGCGATGGCGCGACCGATGCCGCGGGATGCGCCCGTGACGAGCGCCGTCTTCCCATCTAAATGCATATTAGCGAACCTCCTTGAAATAGTCAAGGGTTTTTTGGAGCGTTTCGAGATTTTCGACGTTCATGCTCGTGAGGCTGCGGTCAATGCGCTTGTTGAAACCGCAGAGCGTCTTGCCAGGGCCCGCTTCGACGAACGTGTCCGCGCCGAAGTCCTGCATGGCTTTGACGCAGGCGATCCACTTCACTGGATGATCGGCCTGCGCGACAAGGTTCGCCTTGATCTCGTCCGCCTTCTGCTCGATCGCGCCCGTGTAGTTCGAGACGACGGGGGTCTTTGCATCGCGGATCTCGACCTTGTCGAGCTCGGCGGCGAGCTTCACGGCCGCCGGCTGCATGAGCGTGGAGTGGAACGGCGCCGAGACCGGCAGGATGACGGCTTTCTTCGCGCCCGCGGCCTTCAGCGTCTCGACCGCTGCCTCGACGCCTTTCGTCGAACCGGCGATGACCGTCTGGCCCGGGCAGTTGAAGTTGACGGGCTGCACGACGCCCGCTTCTTTTTCTGCTTTCGCGCAAGCATCGGCAATCACGTCATCGCCGAGGCCGATGATGGCCGCCATGCCGCCTTCGCCGACGGGGACAGCTTCCTGCATATACTGGCCGCGTTTGTGCACGAGCGAAACGGCATCTTGGAAATTCAGGACATCCGCCGCGACGAGCGCCGAGTATTCGCCGAGGCTGTGGCCGCCGACGATCTCCGGCTCGATGCCATGCTCTTTGAGGATGGCGTACGAGATGACGCTCATCGTCAGGATGGCCGGCTGCGTGTTCGCCGTGAGCTTCAAGTCTTCGGCCGGACCTTCGAAGCACATCTGCTGGATGGAGTAGCCGAGCGCCTCGTCCGCCTCTTTGAACAGGCGTTTCGCGACGTCATACTTTTCGCAGAAATCTTTGCCCATGCCGACGGCCTGTGCGCCCTGGCCCGGGAATACGAATGCAAGTTTGTTCAACGTGATAACCTCTCTTTCCGAAATGGTTCCCCAAATTCTATTTCATTCAATTTTTTATAGGATAAATTTATTTCAGATCCTGCTGGATCATGGTAATCGTGGACGGGAGCCCTGCGACGATGTCGTCAATGATCTTCTGCACGGGCTTGATGTCGTCAAGCATGCCGGAAATCTCGCCGATCATGACGGAGCCATTCTGCACATCGCCTTCATGCGTCGCGCGATGGAGCGAGCCGACGCCGAGCGCTTCGAGTTCTTCGGCCGGTGCGCCATTCGCTTCCATTTCCAGATACTTGCGCGTCAGCTTGTTGTGGATGACGCGCGCCGGATGGCCGAGCGTGCGGCCCGTGACGACGGTCGCGCGGTCTTTCGCCTTCAGCACCATGTCCTTGTAGTTCGGATGCGCGATGCATTCCTCGCTCATGACAAAGCGCGAGCCCATCTGCACGGCTTTTGCGCCGAGCGCGAACGCGGCCGCGACGCCACGCGAATCCGCGATGCCGCCCGCTGCGATGACCGGCACGTCGACGGCGTCGACGACCTGCGGCACGAGCGCCATCGTCGTGATCTCGCCGATGTGACCGCCAGACTCCATGCCCTCAGCGATGACGGCATCCGCGCCGGAGCGCACGAGGCGCTTCGCGAGCGCGACGGACGCGACGACGGGGATGACTTTCGAGCCGATTTCCTTGAGCTCCGGCACGTACTCGCCCGGATTGCCCGCGCCCGTCGTGACGACGGGGACTTTTTCCTCGAGCACGACCTGCATGACTTCCTTGACATACGGGCTCATGAGCATGACGTTGACGCCGAACGGTTTCTTCGTCCAGCCCTTGCACTTCTGGATTTCCGCGCGCAGGACCTCGGGAGGCATATGGCCTGCGCCGATGATGCCGAGGCCGCCGGCGTTCGAGACGGCGGACGCGAGTTCTGCCGTGCCGATCCAGGCCATGCCGCCCTGGAAAATCGGGTATTTGATGCCCAGCAGGTTGCAGATCACGTTGTTTTCAAACATAAAAGAATAAATCCTCCTTCGCCGACGGACCACCGTCAAACATGATGGACTCACACACTCTTTTCGCCCGCAGCCTGAAGCGCTTCCTCTTTCGTCAGAGCATCGCGGATATGTGCAAGGACGTCCCCTTTGACATAGTCATTGGCCACGCCGATGGCACTGCAGATGGATTTGGCATTCGATGAACCATGGCTGATAATGACACAGCCATTCACGCCGAGGAGCGGCGCGCCGCCGTACTCCGTCGGATCGAGGCGCTTGCCGAGCTTCTTGAGCGTCGGCATGAGGAGCAGCGCCCCGAGCTTTGCGAGGATGCCGCCGTTCTTGATGGCGTCCTTGATGAGCTTCAGGATGGTTTTCGCCAAACCCTCTGCAAATTTTAGCACAACGTTGCCAACAAATCCATCACAAATTATGACGTCGAACGTTCCTTTCGGCACGTCGCGCCCTTCGGCGTTGCCCGCGAAGTTGATTGTCGTCATGGTTTTGAGGAGCTGGTACGTCGCTTTCACCTGCTCGTTGCCCTTCGTCTCTTCCTCGCCGATGTTCAGGAGGCCGACGCGCGGCGACGCGATGTGGAACACGCCTTTCGCATAGAGCGAGCCCATCATGGCCGCCTGCACGAGGTGCTCCGGCTTCGAGTCGACGTTCGCGCCCGAATCCATCAGGAGCGTCACGCCGCCTTTCGCCGTCGGCATCGGCGTCGCGATTGTCGGCCGCCCGATGCCCTTGATGCGGCGGAGGATGAGCTGCGCCGCCGTGACGGCCGCGCCCGTCGAGCCGGCGGAAAGCACGCAGTCGCACACGCCGTCTTTCACGAGGCGCGTCGCGACGACGACGGACGCGTCTTTCTTCGTGCGCACGGCGTCCGCCGGATGCTCGCCCATCTCGATGACTTCGCTCGCGTGATGGATCGTGATGCCAAGCTTTTCCCAGCCCGGCTCTTTTTCGAGCACCTTGCGGATTTTTCCTTCATCGCCGACGAGGACGATCTCGCATCCATATTTCTTCGCGGCGCGCACGGCGCCAAACACGATTTCGAGCGGCGCGTAGTCGCCTCCCATCGCATCGACTGCGATCTTCATGCCTTGGCCCCCTTCTTTTCTTCGCCCCACGACACCATGATGAACTTCGCGCGGAAGACTTCGCGCTCATCATTGCGCGTCTTGACCCAGACGAAATATTTGTTGCCGCGCACGCGGACGATCTCCGCTTTCGCGATGAGCTTTTCGCCGACATGCACCGGCACTTTGTATTTTACGTTCGCGATGCCCGTGACGGCCATCGGCGCGTCGATGATGGCGAGCGCGAGCGAATTGGCTTGCGAGAACATATAATGGCCTTTCGCGATCTGCGTCCGCTGGAAGACCATGTCCTCCGTCACGCGCAAGAGCGAGATGCCGGAGCGTCCAAGCTCGAGGTCGATGAGCTCGCCGACGACTTCGCCGCTCTGGATCGATTTCACCTTGTTCTGCGCCGTCTCCGCCATCTTGCGGATGCGGCCCCGCAGCTCCGGGATGCCGAGCTCGAGGCGGTCGAGGCGGATTGTCTGCACGCTGACTGCGAGCTCTTTTGCAAGCTCTTCATCCGTCAGAAACGGTTTCTCTTTCACCTTTGCAACGAGGAGCTCCTGCCGCTCCTTCTTCTTCACCCGTGCCAACGTTTGCCACCTCGCTTCCCGATGCGTTCCTAAGAATGCATCTTGTCGCTAACTTTTAAGACCTGTTTCTATCACCTGTCATAACGGTGACTATTATAGCGGCTTTGTTTTCAAAATGCAACAAGAAAATTTCACTTTTTGTAATTCCGTCCGAAGTGCTGTTTCAATCCGACGCAACAAGCGACACAGACAAAAAAGAGGCAGGATGCAAAATCATCCTGCCCCGGCTGTCCCATTCAAAGGAATCATACCAAAATCCGCCCGCGACATCATCAATACGCAAGCCCGTTCTCCTTTGCAATGCGGATGACTTCGTCGATCGGCGTATCCGTATCTTCCGCGATCACGGCATAATCTTCCTTGCGCTTCAGCTGGCGCTTGATGATCTTCATCGTCGTCTCCGCCACGCCCTTTGCGACACCTTCCGCGATGCCATTCGCTTTGATTTCTTCCATAATCTTGCACATTTCACTCACCCCATGTTCATTCGTCTTAAAAAAACTCGCACGGTCAGCAAGGACCTTGTAATGCATCTCCTCCGGATTTGTGCAATTGAAGTCGTGCAACAACCAACCAAGTTCCGTATCATCCCGATAAGATGCATTCACATAGATAATATCAGACTCATCTTCAAAACGTTGATAATTCAGTTCTTCTACGAATCTCCGAGAATGATAAATCGGACAATTTCCACCGAAAATATCATCCTCCGTAATGAAGATGACCACGGTTGGCGGGAAATCCTTCCATTTTTTGCCTTTCTCGACACTCATCGTATCGAGCATACTCGCATGGAAGCGCGCCCGTTTCGGTACAGCGCCCTCATCGCTGCGTTGTACTTCGATATTATACTCCGTACCATCCGCATCCCGCGCAAAAACATCGAAACATACTTCTCGCCCGTAAAGATTCGGAACATCTTGTTGCGTATGCATTTCCGTGACGATGAGGAATGGTTTCCTCAAAACAATGCGCAACAGGAGTTCCATGCAATCCGCACGGCCTTCGAAGCAACTGTGGAAAAATGTGTCATCGAGCAATCGCAACCGTCCGATGGCCTCCAGAAAATCTTTCCGATGAACCGTCACTTTCTCCATGCGCATCGCCTCCGTTTATTTCATTGTACAAAGATTCCGCAAAAATAACAAGAGTGCTCTTGTAAAAGTACGTGTCACGCCCGCTCAAACCGCGGCCGCAGCCAGAGATAGCATACCACGCAGATAACAATCGACACGACCGACCCTGTCGCCGTCGCGAGGCCCATCGGGAGGAGGGTCTGCGGGAAGGTCGTCGAGGCGAGGTAGGCGAGCGGGATGCGGGCGCAGGTGATGGAGAGGACATTGTGGATGAACGAGATCTCCGATCGGCCGTACGCGCAGAAATAGCCGCTGAAGCAGAAATGCACCCCCGCGAAGATGCAGTCGATGACGTAGCCGTGGAAATAATCGGCGCCCGCGAGGATGACGCCCGCGTCGCTCGTGAAGAGCGCGAGCACGTCCTCCGCCGTGAACTGCACGAGGATGGAAATGACGACGCCGAAGCTCACGGCGATGCCGAGCGCATAGCGAAGCGTCTGGCGCACGCGTGCGTGCGCGCCGGCGCCGACGTTCTGCGCGCCGAGCGCAGAGACCGTCGAAAGCATGGACGACGGCACGAGGAACAAGAAGCTGATGACTTTTTCCACGATGCCGACAGCCGCCGCGTCCGTCAGGCCGCGCATGTTCGCGATGACCGTGATGACGAGGAACGAAATCTGGATGAAGCCGTCCTGCAGCGCGATCGGTACGCCGATGCGCAGGATGTCCCCCAGCATCGCGCGGTCGGGCGCAAAATCGTGGCGCGTGACATCGATGCCCGTGCCGCCGCGACGGATGTAGACGAGCGAGATGACGACGCTGACGCCCTGCGCGATGACCGTCGCGATGGCCGCGCCCTCCGGCCCCATGCCGAGGCCTCCGAGGAACGCGTAGTCGAGCGCGATGTTCAGCACGCAGGCGACAGCGATGAAATACATCGGGCTGCGCGTGTCGCCAAGACCTCGGAAAATGGACGCGATGATGTTATAAGCCGTGATGAGCGGGATGCCAAGCGCGCAGTAATAGAGATAGTCGCTCGTGCCCCGGGCCGCTTCTTCCGGCGTCGACATGACGGCGACGATGTGCGGCAGCAGGATCACCATGATGGCCGCGAGGAGGGCAGACACGCCGAGGAACAGCGTGACCGTGTTGCCGATGGAGCGCGCGGCACTCGCCCGGTCCCGTGCGCCAACGGAACGCGCGATCGTGATCGTCGTGCCCATGGCGAGGCCGACGATGATGACCGTCACCATGTGCATGACCTGGCTGCCGATCGACACAGCCGTGATGCTCGCCGCGCCCTGGAACTGGCCGATGATGAACAGGTCGGCCATGCCGTAGAGCGTCTGCAAGAAATACGAGATGAGATAGGGGATGGAAAACACGAGGATGTTTTTCCCGATTGAGCCTTTCGTGAGGTCTTTTGCCAACAAATCTCCTCCAATCATCTTGTTTTCCAAAAATCATACACAAAAAAGAGGCGGGATGCAAATCATCCTGCCTCTCTTGGTTGCTTTGTTCATAAAGCATGTGTGAATGCCGGATTACTCCGCTGCTTTCACAACTTCTTTGCCATCATAGTAACCGCACTCCGGGCAAACGTGATGCGGCATCTTCGGCTCGTGGCACTGCGGGCACGCGACGAAGCCAGGGGCCTCGAGTTTCCAGTTCGCGCGGCGCGAATCGCGGCGGGCCTTCGACATTTTGCGCTTAGGTACTGCCATCTCGGATACACCTCCTTAAAAGGAATCAATCGTTGTCCTGCGTGATAAAATCTTGTAATGCTGCCAGCCTCGGGTCCGGGACGAACCGCTCACAGCCGCAATCGCCGTGGTTGAGGTTCGCGCCGCAGACGGGACAGAGCCCTTTGCAGTCGGGCTTGCAGATATTGCTGAGCGGCTGCGCCGCGAGGAGCGTGTCGCGCACGAGCGCGTCCAGCTCGATCGTGTCGCCTTCCATGGAATTCGCTTCGTCCTCTGGTGCTGCGCCTGCGCGGAAAACTTCCGCGAACGCATGCTCCTGTGCTTCTGTGCAGTCCTCGAGGCAACGGTCGCAGACGAACTGCTTCGTCGCGCGGATCACGCCTGCGACACGGTAGCCCGTGCCCGTATTTGTGACGGTGCCCGTGACCTCGATAGGACCTTGGAAGGAATAATCAGCCGCCGTGGCATCGATATCCGTCGCGGCGGTCGTGAACGAAAACGGAATCTCTTTTCCGAGTCCGGCTTGTAGTTCAGCAATATGAATGTGCATTAGCATCAACTCCAACAATTATAGCGACTGCCCATAGGTTTGTCAAGGAAAATACCTTGCGCGGCGAGGGAATTTTTCAACGTGCGGATATGCCAGAAACGACGGTGTCTTTTCATGCGTCGCCGAGGCGGAACTGGATTTCCTGAAGCGCCGCATCGTGCACGCGCTTCCACGGCACGTCATGTTCTTCCGCGCATTTCCGGCAATCCTCGAACTCCGGCTGGATGTTCACAATCTCGCCTTCGTACGCTGCGATCTTCACGCGCACCGTGCCGTACTTCGTCTCCGCATTTGCCATGCGGCGGTCGCAAGCGATGCGTTCATCGACGCGCATGACGCGCAGGCCGATCGTCGTCGTCTCGCGGAAGAGGATCTTGACGCAAGCATTTTTTGTCTCGCCCGTCACGAGCACAGAAAGCTCGGCTGCTGGTCGCGTTTTCTTCATATAGATTGGCGTGACCCAGACGTCGAGCGCGCCAGCGGCCAGCAGCAGGTCAAAGACGTAGCTGTAAATCTGCGGGTTCATGTCGTCGATGTTCGCCGCGAGGATGTATTTCTCATCATTCACGGTTTTTTCCACGGTTTCGCCAAGGTACAAACGCAACACGTTCGGCCAGTCTTCCGCGTCGAAGGAACCTGCGCCATAGCCGATGGACGTCGATTGGAAATTTTCGGGGAGCGCCGTTGCGAGCGTAGACAATGCCAAGACGACAGCTGCGCCCGTCGGCGTCGTGAGCTCGCGCTGCGGCCCTTTCGCGTACGTCGGCCAGTCCATCATGAGCTCGGCGACGGCCGGCACCGGCACGGGCATCATGCCATGCGCACAGCGCACGAAGCCGCTGCCGACATTGAGCGCGCCTGCATAGACCTGCTCGACGCCGAGCGCGTCGAGACAAATCGCCGTGCCGCAGATGTCCACGATGGAATCCGCCGCGCCGACTTCATGAAACGTCACGTTATCCTTCGCGAGGCCATGCACCGCGCCCTCAGCCTCGGCGAGCACATCAAAAATTTCGAGTGCTTTCGCCTTCGCGCCCGCTGTGAGCTCCGAGCCCTCGATCATCATGCGGATGTCAGCCATCGTGCGGTGCGGATGCGTGTGATGGTGTTCTTCCTCGTGCGGTTCTCCTTCCGGCTCTGGCGCACGCATATCACCGTAGAAGCCGAGATGATGATCGGGATGGAACGTATGCGCATGTTCCTGCAACAACTGCTGCGCTGCATCCTTTGGTTGCGCAGAATGCTCGCCTGCCAGCGCGACATCCACATACACCGCCGAGATGCCCGCTTTTTTGACGGGCATGACCGTCAGCGTGCATTCCTGCAGCACGGGCAGCTTCGCGAGTTCTTTCCGCAAGAGCTGCTCCGGCATGCCCGCCGCGAGGAACGCGCCGAGAAGCATATTGCCGCTGATGCCGGAAAACGCATCGAGATAAATCGCTTTTGCCATGATACGATGATTTCCTTTCCGGACGTTTAATGCAGCCGGTTGATCTTGCTCGCGAGCACGCCGGCGCCGAAGCCGTTGTCGATGTTCACGACGGAGACACCGGCCGCGCAGCTTGCGAGCATGGAGAGGAGCGCCGTCACGCCGTGGAGCGCCGCGCCGTAGCCGATGCTCGTCGGCACGGCGATGACAGGCGCGCTGGCGAGGCCGCCGACGACGGACGCGAGCGCGCCCTCCATGCCTGCGATGCAGATGATAACGCGCGCCCGGCGAATGGCGTCCTCATGCGCCGCGAGGCGGTGGATGCCCGCCACGCCGCAATCGTAAATCGTCTGCACGCGGTTGCCGTAGAGCTCGGCGACGAGCCGTGCCTCGGCGGCCACGGGGATGTCGCTCGTGCCGGCCGTGAGGATCAAGATCGTATGCGCGTCATCGTCCGGTGGAGCACCGGCAGGTTTCGCGCGGCGCACGTAGATGGCACGCGCTTCCGCGTCGTATTGCGCTTCGGGAAGTTCTGCTTTCACGAATTCATACTGCTCGCGGCTCGCCCGCGTCGCGAGCAGGCTGCCGTCGCTTGCGTCTTTCAAGGACAGCAAGATCGCGCGCACTTGCTCTTTCGTCTTCCCCGCCGCATAGACGACCTCGGGAAAGCCCTGCCGCGCTTCACGGCTGTGGTCGACACGAGCAAAGCCGAGATCCTCGAACGCGGCTTTGGAAAGACGAGAAGCGGCATCCTCTTTCGTGATGCCGCCGTCTTTGTAGGCCTCGAGGAGGCACAAGATATCTTGTTTTGTCATATTACTGCTGTGGGGCTGCTCCATTCGGCACAACGGCGCCTGCCGGCTGTGCCGTGGCCTCCGGCGCCTGCTGCGGGGCCGGCTGCGCGACAGGCACGTCCTCGATTGGCAGATCGTCCGCCGCCGACGCCTCGGCCGCACTGCGGTTCATCTGCTCTTTCGCCTGCTGGAGTGCCGCCCGCGCCTGGTCGACGCTCGTCACGGACTGCTGGAAATAATCGACGGACTGCTGGGCGAACTGCTGGAGGTAATTCACGGACTCCTGCACGGACTTCGCCGTATCGGCGACGTGTGCGATCAGCTGGTCGAAGACCTGGTTCGCATAGGCGTCCGTCGCATCGCGGCGTTCCTTGAGCTCCGCCTTCGTGCGTTCGAGCACGTCGCGGCGCTGCTTCTGCGCCTGCTCGACGAGCACGCGCGCTTTTTCCTCCGACTGCTTCTGGATCTCGCGCGCCTTCGCCGTGGCTTCCGTCACGATCGTCTCCTTCGAGACGAGGTCGGCCGCGTAGTCCTTCGCTTTCTCGATGATGGCGTCGGCCTGACGGTGCGCCTCCTCGATGATCTGCGCCTCGTTCGCCATGATTTCCTGGGCATGGTCGAGCTCGAGCGGCAGGTCCTGGCGCAGTTCCTCGACGAGATGGATGAGATCATTCTCATCGATCATGCTCTTGCCCGTCAGCGGCACGTGCGACGCGTTGACGACGAGGTTCTCGACCTCGCCGAGCGTTTTCTCGACGCGCGACGTCGCCTTGCGCGTCGCCGCATTCATCGCGTTCGCCGTACGCTTTGCCAATTGTTTCTTCGAAGACATATCATCAACCTCTTTTATCTATCAAACATCATAGGGATGGAAACATCATGAATTTTTGTCTGCAGCAATCCGGGCGTTCACCGCCGCTTCGACGCAGGGCGGCACGAGACCGTGCACGTCGCCATGGAACGCCGCGAGCTCGCGGATGCCCGAGGAGCTCACGAACGAATACGCAGGATTCGTCAAGAGGAACACCGTCTCGACGGACGCGTCAAGATGATGGAGCATATGCGCCTCATTTTCCTCATACTCGAGATCCTTGACCGAGCGCACGCCGCGCACGATGATCTGCGCGCCGATTTCCTTCATATAATCGGTCAGAAGGCCGGAGAATGCATCGACGCGGACATTGGAGAGGTGCGCCGTCGCCTCTTCGAGGAAACGCCGCCGCTCGTCAATGGAAAAGTAATCCTTTTTGCGCACATTGTGGAACACGCAGACGACGAGCTCGTCAAACATGCGGCTCGCGCGCTCAAAGATATCGACATGGCCGATCGTCACGGGATCGAAGCTCCCGGAGCAGACAGCGATGCGATGGCTCATATCGTTTCCTCCCCGACATAGCTTTTGCGCTGGAAAAAACTGACTTGCGTCGTCTTGCCATAGCGGCGGTGATCGACGCGCACGAGAGTGGCAAGCTCCGGCACGTCGTCCTCATCCCCGCCGTGCTCGACGACGAGGATCGCGTCCTCCGTGAGGAGCGTCGTCGTGTCAAAAATGGACAAGGCGCGCTCCCACAGTCCCTTGTGATACGGCGGATCGCAAAACACGAGGTCGAATGTGCGACCTTGCCGCGCGAAGCGCGCAAGACTCGCGAACGCATCGCCAGCAAGGACTTCCGCTTCGCGCTCGAAATGACAGTGCGCAATATTTTCCCGCAGGACATCCGCGGTTGATTGATCGAGGAAAACGGCATGCTTCGCGCCGCGTGAAAGCGCTTCGAGCCCGAGGCTGCCCGTGCCAGCAAAGACATCAAGCACCGTGCGACCTGCGACGAGCGAACCGAGGATGCTATAGAGCGACTCCTTGACGCGGTCCGACGTCGGCCGCGTGACGGCCATGCCTTTCGGCGCTTTCAGCCGCGCCCCGCGCGCCCGTCCCGTGATGATGCGCATCGCGCCCGCTCCCCTCGCAAAAATTTCAATCGCAACATATTCTATCATACTTTCGCTGTTTCGTGAATACAGTCCGCTTGAAACTTTCCATGGGGCATGATATGTTTTAGGAAAACGCACGAAAGGATCTCGCTATGAAACGATGTTTCCGCGCAGCCCTGCTCGTCATCATCGTCGCTGCCACACTTTTCTTCTATCATTTCGCGTTGCATCCTGCAACACAATTAACACCAATTTCGCCCGTCCGCACGCTTTCCTCCCGCGTCCTGCTCGTACCTCTGGACAGCCGCCCGCCGTGTCGGCAGCACGTCGTCGATCTCGGCCGCATTGGCGGCATCGACGTCGTGACGCCGCCAGGCGAATGCATGGACTACTACTCGCAGCCCGGCGAACCAAACGCTATGCGCTCCTGGCTCATGAACGAAGCGCACACGGGCGATGCCGTCATCCTTTCCATCGACCAGCTGCTCTACGGCGGCCTGCTCGCCGCACGTGAAGGACAAGCGCCGGAGGAAAAGCAAGCAGCGCTCATCACATTCCTGCAATCCTTCCACGCCGCGCACCCGGACATCCCCATCTACGCCTTCTCCATCCTGCCGCGCCTCACGCCGCAAGACACGATCGACGGCTACGACGAACGCCGCGCGCTCATCGCCTACTCGCGCCTCGTCGGCAAAAAAGCCGCGGGGCTCACGATTGATGAAGACGAACTCGCGCAGCTGCGCGCCAAAATTTCCGACAAGAGCCTCGCGACGTACGAAATGCACTTCCGCGAAAACGGCGCGCTCAATGAAAAGCTCGTAAAGCTCACGAAAGACGGCACGCTCACGCGCCTCGTGCTCGGCCAGGATGATGGCGAGCCATACGGCATCCCGAACATCGAAAAATTTTCCATCCAAGCCACGATCGCCTCGCTCGGCCTCACGGAGCAGCAATGCTTCCTCACGCACGGCGCGGACGAGATCGCGCAGACATTGCTCGCATCCTATCTTTGCGAACGTGCGAATTACCATCCGCGCGTCTATGTAGTATCAACCGATCCCAAGGCAAAGACGCGCGTCATGCCCTATATGGCCGTGGACTGCGCGACCGTCGCTGAAGAAAAAATCCGGCTGATCGGCGGCACGGTTGCAACGTCCAAGGAAGACGCCGACCTCACGCTCTTCCTCTCGGCAAACGACAGCGACGAAGGCGCGCTTGACACGCGGCAAGCGGCTATCGATGCGCTTTGTTCTTACGTTCAAGCGAAGGACAGCACGTCTTCCGCAGACAGCCAAACGAGCGCAGGAATGGCAACCGCGCAAGCCATTGCGCCTTTCACGGACAAGCAAACGCCCGTCGTCCTCGTCGATCTCAGCAAGCACTTCGATGCTGCAGAGCCTTTGCTGCCGCTGCTCCTCGACCGTGACTTCCCCATCACGCGCCTCGCCGCCTATGCTGGCTGGAACACGACGAGCAACGCCATCGGCACGGCGCTCGCCGCCGCAGCCATCCGCGAAGCGAGCGCCCGTCAGCCCCTGAATGCCGACGAAGCCCGCGCCCTCGCAGCCGAATCCGCACGCTTCCTCCAAAACCGCGTGCTCGAAGACTATTTCTATCTCAAAGCCGACATCGATCCTCTCAATCACGCACTCAAAAAAGCGGGCTACACGAACACCGCTGACCTCGACCTCGAGCATAACCACCGCTGGGCAACGCAGATGCTCCAACAAAAGCTCGCACGGCAAACCATGATTTACAAGCACACGAAATCCCTCCGCACCCCGTTCTCCGTGCCGCAGACAGGAGAACAACTCGCCATCTACGACCTCCACACCGACGCGAGCTTCCCGTGGCCCAGGACGTTTGAAATCTACCTCGAAACGCAGCCGTACTTCGCGCTCGTGAAATAAGACGCCAAGAAAAATTTGCCTGCGTGACGAAATTTTTCTTGACAAACACGCTCTCCGTCGCTATACTATTTTTTGTCGATAAGACACAGGGGCATCGCCAAGTTGGTAAGGCACGGGATTCTGAATCCCGCATTCGTAGGTTCGAGTCCTGCTGCCCCTGCCATATGAAAGAGTAGCGGCTATCGCAATTCGCTTGCGGTAGTCGCTTTTTGTTATCGACTTTTCTTTTCTATTTCGCTATAATAATACTTGTAGAAGGAGTGTGAGAATTATGCCAGCAATTTCCATGTTCTTCGGAATCATCATCCGTATGTATAATAATGGCGAGCATAATCCACCGCATTTTCATGCATCTTATCAAGGCCATTACGCGACATTCAACCTCGATGGAGAACTGACGGAAGGCGATATGCCGAGGAAGCAGCGGAAGCTCATCGCTGCATGGGCCGAAATTCATCATGATGAGCTCGCAGCGAATTGGGAACTCGCCATTTCGGAACAGCCACTCTATCATATTGATCCCTTGCGTTGACAAGAAAGAACGGTGGTCTCAATGAAAACGCCAAATTGGGTCGTGAAGACTGCGACTGCAGCTCCAGACTATACCCTTCACTTAACATTCGCTGACGGCAAACAAGGCATTTATGACGCACGTCCTTTGCTGGAAAAACCGTTGTTCGCTAAACTCAAAAGCCTGCCATTCTTCCTGAATGCAAAGGCAGAAGACGGGACCGTCGTCTGGGACGATGACATCGACATCGCGCCAGAGCATCTCTATGATTGCAGCATTCCCTGCTGATTTCGCCCAGACCACAAAGGCTCGCCAAGCAGTAATCTTGGTGAGCCTTTTCTATTACTTCATCATATTAAGTGAATATTCATCATATTTTCTCTGCACTTTCTTCGCTTTTCAGAGAGAAGGATCGATCTTCACATCAACGCGGAGCGGCGCATCCCTTCGTTTGCGAACGACGCATCCCATCGAAAGGCCGCTCGGCTTGTCGTCATTCACGAGGATGCGTTCGCCTGTTGGCAAACCGAAGAGGATTGTGTCGTAGCGGATACCGCTTTCCTGCAGGAATCGTTCCGTTTCCTCCCTGTTGGATTCTGGGCGTGCAGTCAGAAGAACGACAACGTCTTCAGGGGACAGCTGCGAGAAGAATTCCTCAACACCGGGCAATAAAACATCCCCGCCTTCCTTGTAGCCGTTATGTTTCACAAGCGTCCCATCAATATCCAACAGCCACGTCTTCGGCAATGTTGAAAGCGTCAGTTCCATTCCTTGCTCCTCTCCATAACGCGTTCTGCAATGGTCGCCGCAATCGTCTTGTTTTCCAATGCATCTGTCGAGAGAACGAGATCGGATGCATCTACATTCTTTTTCCAGAGCCGGTCTTCATAGCGATGCATATCCTTTATGGTCTGTTCCATGAACTTCATGCCATAGTCCTGCATCATCTCCATGCGCCATTTCCACCGCATGACATCCTCATAAAGATAAGGATCACGCGCATTCGGCCACACCATCGTCACGGAAAGATGCTCTGCCGTCGCAAACGTGCAGCAGATTTCCGCCATCCCCGTTGAAATACTCACGATATGACCGCACCAAGAGGCGAGCGCAATGGTCTCCCAAAGAGGCAGAAAGACATTCTTCGCGCCTGGAATCTGCACGTTCCCATTGACGACCGCCGTCATGCCCCGTTTGGCAAGCGACTCCACCAGTTCCTGCCAAAACTCCGGATGTGCTGCGTAAAATCCTGCAAAATTGTACCCGTCAGGAAAGAGAAGGACGCTCTGGCCTCTGGAAAGTCCCAGATCCCTTGCCGTCCTCTCCGCCGTTCGTGCTTCTTCTCCAAAGGATTTTGGCGTCACGATCGGCATAGGCAGGGATTCCGAAAGGCCAAGAAACTGCGGGATTTCTTCCAAGAATGTCCACGCCTTCGTCCTGCCCTCGAGCGGCAGGAAATGTACGGCGAGGAAGTTTTTCCATGGATGCCCGTCCCTCCGTCGTGTCGCCATATACGTATAAAGCGCCGGCGACACCAAGGCGACAGCGTCGGCATCCGGACATTTCGAAAACAGCGCCGCCCGGGATTTCTGGTAGCAAACGAGCAGGCACTTTTTCCCGATGGTCTCCCTGTAAGCGTGAAGCCATGAAAAAAGCACCGAGCACTCTCCCAAGCCCTGATGAACCAGCAGGATCTCATGCGTCTCCTCTGGGAAGCGCGCGAGCAAGCCCTGCAAAATTTGTTCGCAAGACGATTGCTGAGCAGTTTCTTCTGGCAAGAGCTCCATGTCTTGGAATCCGTCATCTTGCGGGCCGAAGATGGGAAGGCCGCGACGGAATGCCGCATCCAGCAACGGAAGCTCTTCTGGATTCCGCCCGATGATGTACGCATCGACGGTTTCCATGATCTTCGCTGCGTCCAGGCGGTTCCGCAAGACATGGAGGACGCGTCCGACCTTCAGCGGGTATCCGTACATCCACCGCCGGAAATATGTTTGGATATCAGCTTCTTGTTCCCAGACGAGGATGAGTTCCACTTGCGAAAAAACAGCTTTTTCCACAAACGCCGCCATGACCTTCTCAAGAAGCGCTTCCTCTTCCGGAAGGTGCGGCATCATCAAATATCTCCGGCTCATTTCATTCCTCCATTTCGAGCGCTTCTTCCAAAAGCGACAGTCCTTGATAGAACGCGCCGCAAATGGAGTCATAATCTTCCCATGCATAGGTCGTCAACGACAGCCAGGTGAGCGCGAGCAAAAGTTTCATCTGCGGGCGCGTCACATCGCCATCGAGCAACTGGAAAAACACATCTTCCATGTCCTCCCAATTATTGGAAGCAATCTGCAGTTCCACGGAATCTTCGCGGATGTCAAGCGAAAAACGCTTCAAATTGAACTGGTCATAGTTGCTCACGAGCGAATAATAGAGCTTGACCCAGTCATAAGCCGCATCGCCATAGATTTCCGTCGTTCCGAAATAGCCGCGCGGATCGATGAGCACCGGTTCTGTATCATGACGCAGCATCATATTGCTGAACGTCGGATCGCCGTGCAAAAAAACGAACGCATCCGGCCGATAGTGCATCACCTGCTTTTCCACTGCATCCTGATGATAAAAGATGTTCCGACAACGCTTCCCATTGATGATGGCCGATGCATCATTTGCAAACGGCACAAGATCGCGCACCTTTGCCAGGCGGTCGTATGTCTTGTCGAGATACGCTTGCCGGAAGCTCGCCTCGTCATACGGCATGCTGCCGAGCGTATGCAAGGATTTCAAGCAAGTGATGATCTCCGTCAAAATCTGTTTTTTCCGGAACTTCGGCAAATACGAATATTCATAGACATTCTTGCCATCGATCCATTCCATCTCGAGCGGTTCATATCCGTAGATGTGCGGAAGATTCTTGAATGTCGAGCCGGCGAGCTTCCGATACCAATTGGATTCCCGCTTGCCGAGCGCGATGCCTTGCGCATCAATGCCCATCTTGCAAACGCGGTCGCCCCGGACTTCCAAACGATTGAACGGGCGCCATTTCATGCGAGGCAACTTCTCCCAGTCGCTATAATGTCCATATTCCCGTGCACCCATGAGTTTCATTTCTTGAAAGGCATGCCCTTGCTCCGCCAGATAACGGACGAACTCTCCTTCGGCAGGCAATCCGGCGAGGCGCTCTTTCTCTTGAAACAAAAACGCGCCCGCCACGCCATGCATGCTGCTTCGTTCCTCTGCAAAATGTCCTTCTTCAAATTTCCACCGGCAGGAAAAGCCGTCCGCAATGCCGATGTAATCTGCATCTGCATCAGGCATCTGCCAGTCTTTGGAAAGAATCAGGTCGCACCAGATCAGGAAGAACGGCGTATGCGACGGCACGCGCTGCAAGGCTTCGCCAAGCCCCGCGCATGTCCCCTTCGCGCCCCTCGCATGGACGAGTTCATAATCATATGCACTGGCAAAGCTTTTCAGATACTTTTCGAGGACATCCTGACAATAATCTCCAATGATGATAAAGTGCGCTTTTGGATATTTTTCGAACAAATGGAACAGCATCGGGCGGTTCTCGACAGGGACGAGCGCTTTTGGCTTGTTCCTCGTCAGAAGCTCCATCCGGCTGCCTCGCCCGCCTGCCTGCACGATGATATACGTTACGGATTCCGGCATTTGCAAACACTCCTGTCATAGCATCTCGCACAAAATAGTTGCGACACTCCTACTATAACAGTTATGTCCCCCCCTACAAGACAAATGTTCGTTTTTAATCAATCACAACAAAAAAGCCGCTGCATCGTGCAACGGCTTCGTATGTCATGATTGATTCAGAGGAGCGTCCTTATTCTTTTTCCGCGAGCAGCGCTTCGATCTTCGTCTTGACGATATCAAACGCCACATCGTTGAGCCCGCTGTTCAAGATGATGTCAGCGAGCGTCTTTGTCGGCTCGACGTAGAGATAATGCATCGGCTTGACCGTCGTGAGGTACTGCTCCATGATGTTTTCGAGGCTGCGGCCGCGTTCTTTGATGTCGCGCGTGACGCGGCGCAGGATGCGCTCGTCGGCGTCGGCCTCGACGAAAATCTTGATGTCGAAGAGATCACAGAGGCGCGGGTCTTGGAGGATCAGGATGCCCTCGACGATGATGACGCGGCTCGGCTCGACATGGACGACCTCTTTCGCGCGCGTGTGATGCGCGAAATCATACGTCGGGCAATCGACGGCCTTGCCCGCCCGCAACGCTTTCAGGTGCTCGATGAGGAGATCCGTCTCGAGCGAATCGGGATGATCGTAATTGATCTTCTGGCGCTCCTCGAATGGGAGGTCGTCATGCGGCTTGTAGTAGCTGTCGTGATACATGACCGTGATCTTGTCGCCGAAATGCGCCTTGAGGCGGTTCGTGAACGTGGATTTTCCCGAGCCCGTGCCGCCCGCGATGCCGATGATCGTCGTCTTCATTTTCGTGGCCTCCCCGTAGCCTTTCTCCTCCTGGAATATGTCCGGCGTTATTCCTGTGTATCCTGTTCGTCACATTCGTTAGCGAGCATGCCGAAAGCCATCGCTAATACGGTCTCACTCGCCTGTTGCTTGATTTGTTCACGCGTTCCCGTGAACGTTGTATGGCACACCCACGTGTGCTTCCCTGTCGCCACAGCCGTGTAAACAAGACCGACAGGCTTCTCTTCCGTTCCACCGCCCGGGCCAGCGATGCCCGTCGTCGCAATCCCAACATCCGTACCAATCGCTTTCCGGACGCCCTCAGCCATCTCAGCTGCCGTCTCTCCCGAAACCGCTCCATGTTTCACAAGCGTTTCATGGCGTACACCAACGAGCTTTTCCTTGACTTCGTTTGAATAAGAAACAATCGAGCCCATGACATATTCTGAACTTCCTGGGACATCTGTCAGCCGGCTTGTGACAAGTCCGCCCGTGCAGGATTCTGCCGCCGCGATGGTAAGATGACGTTCCTTCAATACCTGACCGACCAGCACTTCACCAGGCAAAGAAAAATCATACGGATCGTTTTCATATTTCATTCCTTTTCCACCCTTTCCCCGACGACATCATACGTGAACCCCTGCAGCACTTTTACGCGCACGATGTCGCCGGGCTGGCTGTCCGTGTCGCCCTCGATGTAGACCTGCCCGTCGACGTCCGGCGCCTCGCGCTGCGAGCGGCCGACCGCGATGTTCTGCTGTTCCTCGTCGCGCCCTTCGATGAGCACGTCGAGCTCGCGGCCTTCGAGTTCCTGGTTCAGCTGCTCGGAAATCTTGCACTGGAGGCTCATGAGATCGTGGTAGCGCTCCTGCATGACCTCTTCCGCCACTTGATGCGGCATATCGTAGGCCGGCGTGCCTTCCTCGCGCGAATACGTGAAGACGCCGACCTTGTCAAGACGCATCTCTTCGAGGAAATTGCGGAGCGTCTGATACTGCGCATCCGTCTCGCCCGGGAAGCCGACCATGAACGTCGAGCGGATCGTCACGCCTGGGATGCGCGCACGGAGCTTCTGAATGAGCGTGCGCATCGATGCCTGCGTATCGGGACGATGCATGCGGCGCAGGACTTCGTCATGCGCGTGCTGCATCGGGATGTCGACGTACTTCACGAGCTTCTGCTCCGTCGCGATCGTCTCGATGAGCTCGTCATCGAAATACGTCGGATAGCTGTAGAGCGTACGGATCCAATGCACGCCATCGACCGTGCAAAGCTCACGCAGGAGCTTTGCGAGGCACGGCTTGCCATAGAGATCGCGCCCGTACTCCGTCGAATCCTGCGCAATCAAAATGATTTCCTTCACGCCTTTCGCCGCGAGATTTGTCACTTCGTCCTTGATGTCCTCGATCTTGCGGCTGCGGTATTTCCCGCGGATGTACGGGATCGCGCAAAACGCGCAGCGATTGTTGCATCCCTCGGCGATTTTCACATACGCCGTATACGACGGCGTCGTCGTGATGCGCGGCGTATGCTCGTCGTAAAGGAGTTCGTCCTCGCCCGCGATGACGACGCGGTTGCCTTTGAGCGTCTCGCGGACAGCCTCCATGATGCGGTTCCACGCGCCCGTACCGATGATGGCATCCGCCTCCGGCATATCGTCGAGAAGCTCCTGCTTGTAGCGCTGGCCGAGGCAGCCTGCGATGATGAGGCTGCGGCAACGGCCTGACTCCTTGTACTCCGCCATGTTGAGGATCGTCGTGATCGATTCCTCTTTTGCCGACTGGATGAACGCGCACGTATTCACGATGAGGATGTCCGCCTTTTTCGGATCCGGCGTGATCTCGATGCCATGGTCGCGCAAGATGCCGAGCATCATCTCCGTATCGACGAGATTCTTCGAGCAGCCGAGGCTCACAAAACCAGCTTTCATGTGATATGATTCCTTTCATTACTGACTAAAGCGAATGTATTTGACCCAACGATCGAGGAAGTCCTTTTTCTGCTCCTCGGAAAAGCCGGGCTTCTGCTGGAACAACACGATATTCTTGCCCGCGAACTGACGATAAGCGAACGCCATTGGATTCGTCGTCAAAAAATAAAATCCTTGCGACTGAAGCGCCGTCTGCGCGTCGTCCGAGAGCAAGTAATCGATGAACTCGCCCGCTGCCTGGCGGTCGCCCTCGCCCGCGGCCGCGAGGATGCCCGCGCCGCCGAGCGAATAGGCCGTGCCGTCGGCCGGATAGACGATGCGGATGGGATAGCCGTCCGCGACATAGCGCATCGTCTCGCTCGCCACGGCGACCGCGACGTCCGCCTCGCCCATGCCGACCTGGCGCACGGGATTCGAGAGATATTTCGTATACTGCACGACATGCGGATGGAGGTCACGCAAAATCGCGAACGCCTGCACCTCGCCAAACTGCGAAATGAGCGAATACAGGAGATTCGAAGCTGCGTCCGCTGCGACGAAATCCGTCATGCCGACGCGCGCATCGGACTGCGCGAGCGCCTGCCATGTATCCGGCACGACTTTCAGCGTGCGCAAGTAATCGCTGTTCACGGCGAAGACGATCGGGTCATACCAGACGCCCGTCCACGCGCCTTCTTCCTGCTTGAAATGCTCCGGCACGGCATCGGTCTCTTCTGACACGTACGGCAAAAATTTACCGCGCCGCGTGAGCTCTTCGAGCGTCGGCGCGTCCGCGAGCACGAGCGCGACCGTCGGGTCATTCTTCGAGGCGCGCTCGATGAGGTCGCTCCCCGCAAGCGGCACGAACGTCACGCGCACGCGGCTCTTTTTCTCATACGCCGCCGCGAACTCCGCCACGTGCTCGGCCGGCAGCGTCGTATAGACCGTGAGCTCCCGCATCGTCACGCCGTCCTCGACATGCCCGGAGCCCGCAAGCTGCTGCGATCCCGTCACGACCACGACGACGAGCAAAAACGCCACGATCAAAAGCGTCGTATACCGTCGCATACCGCGCCTCCTCCCTGCTGCAAACTTTCATTCATTATATACAATCACGCGGCGCGGTACAAGCACGAATTTTGTACTGTAAACCGTGGACATTCATAAAGAATTGTATTCAAAATGTCCATTACGCATATACTCTCCAAAATCATAGTACCGTTTCAGTACCGCGTGGACGCTGCCGATCACATCCACAGCCCGCGCCGTATGGATACGTCGAGCGCCGTCTGCAATCCGTCGCCGTGCAAGCGACAAGGAGGCGGGCGGCGCAACTGTCGAGGATTCCTAGATAGTTGACACGGCGCAACTATTAAGGAAATTGAAACAGTTGCCCGCGCTACGTCGCCGTCATTGTCTCGCCCGCGATGCGCACGGCGTGACGTTCGCATGATGCACACGGGCGGCGTATCGTGAAAAACGTTCCTGCTACTTTTCGTGTTCCTGTCTCTCTATACTACACAAAATGTAGCTTTGACGTTTTGACTGTTTTACTGTGCACTTTTGGTATTGTCAACAGTAAAACAGTTCTCAATTAGATTTATGCTTCTATTGTCTCTCCTACATGGACTTTCCAAACATCTGTTTTTGAATCCTACTTGCACGCGAAAACGTGCCGGAACGACAAAAGCGGCTTGTGCCGTGCGCGTGATTCGCATGACATAGGCCGCTTTCTTTTTGAACTGTCGTTTATGTCTGATATTATCCCTTGCGGGCTGTTTTCATACTTTATTGAATGCTGACACGCGCCGTGATACCGTGTCCGCTTTATACGGATTCGAGAAACGATCGCCGCGCCGACGTGCCGCGCAACGTGCATAGAGGCCGCCGCCGCTCACGTAGAGTTCGACGCATACGCGCCCCAGCTGCCGCCCGATGTGGGCGCGTGCGATTTTCAACGCGTCATAGTCGCAATACTCCCACAGGCGCAACGCGTCTTTAACATCTTCAATCGTGCTCACGTGCCGCCCGTGTAGGCTGCTGACAGGAATAGATACATATTTGCTTGCCATCATGAATCCCTCTTTCTGTGGAAATTCGCCCGCGCCCTGCTCACGCGTCGAGGCCGATATAAAATTGTCTCCCACGGTTCATGATGCTTGCATGGTTCGCGCCGCCGCTGCTTCTATCTATCGCGGCTTTTCAAATGTTATCGGATTTTTTCAAATGTTTTCGGCTGGAATGTTTTTCTTTCGGACAAAAAGTCAAATTTTCGATTCGTGCGAAAAAAAAGTAATGGCACTGGTATTGGAAAGGGTTGCCCGCGCCGTTTTTCGGGGAGGGGGTTCGTGTCCCCTTGATGCCCACGGCGCTTGCGGGAAATTGTCGTTTTGGTTTTTGAGTTTTACCATCCATCTTCCTTTGCCTTGACTTCACGCTCTTTCAGTTCCAGTCTACCCCCGTCGATATGCTTCTTGTGTTCCAGTTCCGGTTCCTCTCCCAAAAGCTCTAGCACAAGTCGCGCCGCTTGCATATTCCCGCTCATTGCTGACAACAGAATAGAATACGCGAACGTCGCTGCAATCGTATCATCTGACTTCAAGTCAAATCCTGCCGCCGTGAGATCGTCGCGAACTTTGCCCGCGCTCATATCCTGTTTCATAGCGTCAAGCAGGATATTCGCTATTTTCTTCTTGCGCCGTTTCGATTTCCCGCTTTCTATCCCGCCCTTGCGGCCTTTCGTTTTCGCGTCCGCGCCCGCTTGAATGGGCTTTAGGTTGTGTGGGTTCATGGTATCATCTTCTTTCGTGGTATGTTCATGCTTTCGCGTGGGGTTCATGCGTTCGCGCCGCCCGCCGTGCCGCTTGCGCCCCTGTGACATCCACATGGTAGAATGGAGTGAGACGATAGGAAAGGCGGCTTTGACAATGGGCGACGTGGTAAAAGTTCGCCGTGTGCTGCAACGGCTTGATTTCTTGCGGCGATGCGTCAACGTGTGGCGAGAGACGGAAAAAGACTTTCGTTCGATCGCCACGCGATGCGATGAAAGCGACGCGGCGCGATGCCTTGCGGCGGCGCAAGATCGTGCGGATTCCATCGAACACGCGCTGACACTCATACGGATTGCAGACAGGTCTTTAGCTTGCCTTTCTGCCGATGTGCGGCAAATCGTCGAGACACACTATATAAAAGGTATCCCGTGGGATAGCGTCGCTGATTCATTCGGTATCCCTGTCGAGAAAGCGCAACGAATCGGATACACGTCTTTGCAGCAGCTTGCGCCCTTGCTCATTCCGTCCGGCGCTCCCACAGCGCGTGAATGACAGATAGCCGGAAAACATCTCTCATTCGTCAAACCCTGTATTTATGCGGGTTCGCGGGCTTTTCATGACCGAATGACGGCTGACAGATACATTTTCAAAAAAAATATTTTTCCGTCCTACGTCTACCTGCGATGTGATTTCTCTATCATATCTATCTTTTTATATATTTCTTCAAAAACTACTGTCATAAGTGTCATAGTGTCATAAAGGTAGGAATATCAAGGGTTTACGGCTGACACTTGAATTTTTCCATCTGTCATATCTGTCATGAATCCGTCATGCCATGTGGGCGTTGGCGGGAAATGGGACAAGGTTTGAATCCAATGTGTCCGCGCTTGATTCAATGTTTTTCATTGGTGGTACGGTGTAGGTTCTTGCGCGTTCCGTCCTTTGGCACTTGATGCGCTTATCTGTCATGCTCATACGCTTCAAAGTTTTCCCGATGCGTACGGCTGACATCCGCCCGCCGTGCGTTGTGTTGGCAATTAGGGTAGCTAGTTCCGTCGCCGTGCGTTTCTGCCAATACAGTTCCAGCGCGTTCCAGTCGAGCAAATCTTTGAGCGCGGTTTCTTCCTCTGATTCTACTTTGTGCGCTTCTTGCATGCGTGTGAGTTCGTCGAGTTCCGTATCTGACAGCCACCACGCGACGCGCCCAGGTTCGCGGCTGCTGTGGCTGCTGTCGCCGTCCGCGAATGCGAGTGTCATGACTTGCCCCCACAGCAGATTCGCGGGCGGAAAATCCGCAAAATCAAAACCCTTTAGCACGATAGGCCAATAGCGCCGATCACCTGTTTCGTCACAGAGAAAGCGCTGCTGATTCGTCGAGCCGTAGAAGAACGTTTGCCGCGCCGCTTTCGTTAGGCCGCGCCCATACGCCTTGCGGAATACGTCTTTCGATGCCGTGACAAAATTTTTCATATCTTCCACGCGCTTTGCGCTCATACTTGTGCCAAATTCACCCAGTTCCACAGCCCAGAAACTGACAGATCGCCAAACATCATCCCTGTTGTTTGGATTGACTTTCACGCCCGCGCAACGCATATCCGGCGACGGCACAAGGTATTCAAGAAAGCGCGTTTTCCCGATGTGTTGCGGGCCGACTAGGATAAGTATCCCTTGATAGCTTTCGTTCTTGCGCAACGTATTGAACGGCGCACGGGCGGCGGCGACTAGGAAGCGCGTATACATGGAAAGGCACAAGTCGCGATGCGCCGCGCTTTCGTCGTCGAGAATGAAGCAATCAAAACTTTGTCCGATAAAGTCGGCGCTGCTGTCGCCGTAATCCGCCCGCGCTTTCTTCAAGAAGTTTCGTGCTGGGTGATACACATGACGCGCCGCGATAAGTTCCAGCGCGTCTATCAAATCTTGCCGTTGTAGCTTCAAGCCGACTTTCGCCGCCTCTCCACGAATTTTCGTGATACAGTTCTTTACCCTGTCGCCATCATTCGGGATACCCTTGAATACGTCGCCGTAAAACTCAATGCTTTTCGTCATTTCGTTGTTTCGCAAGCTGATTCCAAGTGAATCAAGAAGCGCTTGCGCGTTGCCCTCTGTGAGTATCACGGGACGGCCTTTCGCGTCCATGTCGGGCCAAAATACGCCGCCCGCGCCTTGCTGACTGTCGAGCGCTGCCGGACGCGGTTCTTTCGGTTGGTATCCGTAACGTCTCGCGATTTCGTAAATCGTCGCGCCCGTAATCCCGCCGCCGTCATGAAAAGATTCCCACTTGCTCACACATTCGCCCGCGTGGTAACGATCGCCATCCGTCTTGCTCCATTCATCCCACGTCCCCACGTCGAATCCTTCTTCTTTCAACGCCATGCCTATATATAGCCATTCGTCATAGGACGTTGCATTGCAGGGAATGTAATCAAGCGCCCGCTTGATGTATGCATGATTTTTCGCGCCGTCGCCGTCCGCCGCTTTTGGCAGGTCTTTCGCCGCGTGGACGGGCGGCGCGGCTTGCTTCTTTTGTCGTTCGCGTTCCTTCCTTGCGTCGCTCTCTGCTTTGAGTTCCAGCAGGAAAGCGACGTTTGGCGCTGCCGTTATATCGTCGGCGCTGCCATTCACGCGCCATCCTGTCAAAGCAATCTGTCGGTTGCTGTCGGCGGTCTTTTTGCCGTCCTTCAAAACGTGTCCGCCTATCCACACTTCTACATGGGACGTTTCAGAGAGTGGAACGTCTATTTTTGTTCCTGCGAGTGAATCAAGCGCGGTATCGTCGGGGACACGGTAAAACGCGTGTCGCCCGCTGTGGCTGACTGATTCCTCTATGTAGGTTTGCCCCCACACGGCTGCAACGCGCTTCATAAAGTCAACGGCGGGTGTAATCGTCTTTCCGTCGCCGCCTTTCACATGATCGAAATCAAAGCACACATAGCCGCGTGTCAAGCAAAAGCCGGGGAAAGCGCTGTCATCAACGCCCGCGTACGTGCGCCAATTCTTCCTTTGATTCCATGATGCATTCGCGGGCGCTTTCACGTTCATTTTCCCGTTGACGTTGCGCCCTGTGGGTATCCATTGATACAGTTGCAGCAGGGACGGCGGCAAACCTTCCTTGCTGTGTCGTAGTTCCTTGTTCATTCATTCCCCTTCTTTCAAAAGAGGTTCATTTCACCAATTCCGGCGCTCATACGCGCAAGCGCCGTGAAAATTCCCTTGCGTGCCGTCGCGATTGCACGCGGCTTGCGCGTGTATCCTGTCATAACGACAACGCGCCCCAGGCCGACGTATGCGCCGCCAAACGGCAAACGCATTTTCATCCCCCTGTATCCCGTGTGGGGTATCACTTTGCGATATGTTGCCGGAACCGTGCCGACGTGATAAAGCGCGTGCACGCCCTTGCGGTCTTGCATGACTTCTACATACGTCGCGCCGCCCGCCGCCAAAACTCTGTTTAGCGCGTCGAGGCCGTCCGGCTTGATGTGCATACTTTCGTCGAGCACGTCAAGAAGTTCGATGCAAAGGATTTTGGAAGGTAGCACAAGCGCGGGAAAGTCGCTGTGTACGTCTTTGAAAAACATCCACTTGTTAGGCGGCTGCCAATGTGGAATTTCTTCTTGTGCGTACGGCGCGAGTATCCACACGGAATCCTGCTTGAGTTCGTCGGGGATATTTTCGCGGATCGCTTGCATTGGCGTTCCTCTTTTCCATCCTGCGGGCGGCGCTCATTCTGCCGTGCCGCCCGTCGCTTCCATGTAGGCGCGGCGCAAGACACGCCCGCGAAAGGTCATAAGGCCGCGTTTGCTCAATTCATCATTGATTTTGCGAATCACCTTGCATGCATAGCTTTGCGAACAAGACAAATCTTGCATGACATCTTTCACGTTCATGAAGCGGCGAATTGCAGGCTGCATTTCGCTTGCGCTTGCGTTTTCAAACGTGACGGCGCGGCCTGGACGTTCTTCTACGGTTTCCATTGTCGGTTTTTCGGTTTCCATCGTGATACCTTCTTTCAAAGCGCCGCGAGATCGAGCGGATTCACGTCGAGCGCGTCCGCAATCTTCTTGACGGTAGCGGGCGGCATGGATTTTCCTGCAACGGCCTTTTGAATCGTTGCGCGGGAAAGGCCGCTTTTCTCTGCAAGTTCCTTGTTCGTGTATCCTGTCTGAATCAGCTGCCGTTTCAAATTGTCGGCTATTGACGTTTTCACGTTGTTACGGTACATGACATTCCCTCCCACATAGCCGCGCCCACGGCGGGCGCGGCTTTTCTGCTGTTGAATCATTCGCCCGCCGTCACAGCAGGGCGGCGGCGTTTTCTGCCATACGATCGTCGAGTTCCGTCATGACAGCGCGGGCGACTTTCATGACGTGCACGCGCTGTGCGGATTCTTCATCCCATCCATACAGGGCTTTCCGAACGATGCGTTCGAGGAAAACAAGTCGCATGGTTTTTCCCACGCCGCCCGCCTTTACAACAGTGTAATCGTGTTCGAGCTTGTCAAGGCGCGATTCGCTGCCGCCGTCGCAATCAGCGAAAACAAGCGCTTCATACAGTTTCACTTCCAGACGGTTCAACTTCATAGCGTTCCTTCCTTTCTGCCGCCCACGGCGGGCGGCGATGCCTTTAGATAGCTGTCTTGAATCCCCACGCCCACAGATATTGCAGGGCGCTTTCTGCCTTGCTTGCTTCTTGTTCCAGTTCTTCTACTGATACATCAAGCAAGCGGCGATAGGGCGGCGTGCCGTCACGCGCAAACGCGGCGCGAATATCGCCGTCACAGATCGCCGTAACGAACGGGTCCGCGCCGACTTCCACAGGGTAGCCGTGCGTGTATCCATGCTGCTGCTGCACGTCTGCAAGACTAACACTCATTGTGATTCCCTCCCTTCAATGTTTCACGTGGAACAATTTGGCGTGAAATTAAATTTAAGCCAAATTGGATTTTCAGTTGTAGTATACGCCAATATGTGCAATAATGTCAATAGTTAGCCCAAATGAGTTTGTAAGGAGGAAAGGAAAGTGTCAATATTTAGCGAAAATCTAAAGCATTCAAGGGTATTGGCGGGCTTGTCACGTCAAGATATGGCAGACGCTCTAGGGGTTTCGTCGCTTTCTTATGGAAAGTACGAACAAGGTAGCCGCGAGCCTAGTATCGAGAAATTGCAGGTGATTTCCCGCGTTCTTCATCTATCCATAGATGATTTAGTTGGCGTTGCTGTGGACGCGCTGCCGGAATACGAACGACACAAGCGCTATTTAGAAAGCATTGGTATGAAGGTCATTGAATGTGACGGCGGGCAAGTTGACGTGATTCCTGCTGATTCGAAAGGCGCTCACGCCGCGCCATTGTTTGGAGACAAAGACGGCTTGTGCATATTCATGCAAGAGGTAAAGAGGAACGCAAGCAAAGAAACGAAAGACGTTTTGAAACAAAAAACGAATGATGCTTTGAGACAGCGTGAAAGGGAATTTGCGTTCATGTCCGGCCTTATGGAGATCGCCAACACTTTTCCAGACGAACGGCTAAAGCAAAAGGACGGCAAATTGCTTCTTATATCAAAACTTCTTGCATTCGTCGCAAAATATCAAGGGTTGTATGTGCCGCCGATGCAAGACGGGCGCGACGAATGACGCACGCGACAATTTACCCCCACGAACGCAGCGATGCGCTTACGCGGCGTGCTAGGCGGCCTATTCGATGGAATGGAGGGAATGACATTGCCCGCGTATAAGTATCAGACAGCAGCAGGGAAAACCATGTGGCTGTGTTCCTTCTACTATCAGAATTATTCCGGCGAACGTATCAAGAAGAAAAAGCAGGGCTTTTCGACAAAGCGCGAGGCCGACGAATACGAGCGGGATTTTCTCGCAAAGAAAACAGGTTCGCCGTCCATGACATTCAAGCAGCTTGCGGAAAACTATCTAGCCGATGCCCGCGCCCGCGTCAAGCCGACAACAGTTGAAAGCGCGTCTAACATCTTGCGCGTCCACATCCTGCCGACATTCGGCGCAACGCCGATTGATGCGATCACGCCCGCAAGCGTGCGCCAATGGGAAAATGACGAATTAGCGGCGGGCGACGCCGTGTCGAGCGTTGCCACGTACAAGAATGAGTTTTCTATCGTCATGAATTTCGCTTGCCGCTTCTACGGCCTTGCGTCGAATCCCGTGCGGGCGGCGGGTCCGCTCAAGGCAACAGGGCGCAAACAACAGGAAAAGAAGCTGCACTTTTGGACGGTTGACGAATTTGAACGCTTCATTCTGTCGGGACTACATCCCGAATATATCACGGTGTTTTCCACCCTCTTTTGGACGGGCTGCCGTGTTGGTGAATGTTTGGCGCTCACGCGGCGGGATATTGATTTTGACGCGGGCGCAATATCCATTAACAAGAATGTCGAATACATCCACGGCGGCTACAGAGCACAAGCGCCCAAAACGCCTAAAAGCGTCCGCCGCGTTACCATGCCTAAACAGCTTTCACTTGTGTTGCGCGATTGGATACAGCAGACGGACATTCAAGGCCCTGCTGATATGCTTTTCCCTTTTGGTATCCGTGGCACGATAAAGAACGTGATTCACGCGGGCGCGGCGCGTGCCGGACTTCCTGCAATCCGCGTCCATGACTTGCGTCATTCTCACGCGTCTATGCTTGTCTCACTAGGATTCCCGCCTATCGTGATTCGTGATCGCCTGGGACACTCTGACATCAAAACTACCATGAATATCTATTCTCATTTGTACCCCACGGCGGGCGATACCGTCGCCGCCCGCCTGGGCGCAATATGACGAAATAGTACTGTTTCAGTACCGTGCGCAAAAACAAAAGGCCGCTAACCCCTGTATTTTCAAGGGATTAGCGGCCTTCGCCGTAGTGCTCATTCATTATATACAACAAAGGACGGGACTGCAAGTGTCCCGCCCTGATTGTATGTTGCAACAACCGTGCGCACATCACGTAACTTTTATGCGTTCAACCCGATCTGGCAACTCTGCATCACCGCAAGCGCCGCTGCATGTTTCTCCGGCGTGACGCCGGCGCAGCAGGCGGGATCGACCGTGATCGGCAGCTCAGGCATCGCGGCTTTGAGCACGAGCGCATTCGAGATGACGCAGATGTCCGTGCAGAGGCCGACGAGCTCGACCGAGGCGAGCTCGCCTTTTGCATAGCGCGCATGCAGCTGATGTGCAAGCTCCGCGCTGCCGAATGTCGGCTTCTCGACGACGAGCGAGCCGCGCTCCGCCTGAAGTTTTACAAGCTCTGGCACAAGCTCCCAGCCGTTCGTGCCTTTGATGCAATGCGGCACGGGCAAGTTCTTGCCTTCCTGCGTCTCGAGGTAATTCTCGGGATGCGTATCTTTCGTGTAAATGACATCGCCCTCAAACGCACGGACTTTCGCAAGAAGCTGCGGCAGCATTGCCTGCGCCTCTTTCGTCCCAAGCGCACCGTCAACGAAATCATTCTGCACATCAACGACAATCAAAACGTTCTTGCTCATGAAATTGCTCCTTCAGCTGCACGCATTCACCCGCACGCCAACAAATCCTTTTTACGCCGGAATATCCACATTCGCCCCGCGGTATTTATTGTCGGCATCCGATTCTTTCATATCCTGCTGATACGGGTTGTCTTCGTTGTAATAGCGGATCTGCGTCGTCGTTTCGCCGCCGGAGATGTATGTGCGGCCGCATTCGGGGCAGACCGCTGTCTTGAGGCGGACGCTGGCGCGAACGACTTCGCCGTTGTTGTCTTTTGCTTTCTGATATGCGTTCGAGACGTGTTCCTGCTCATGGCTCATGACGACGGACGCGGCGTTGCCCGGGTCGATGTGACCGACCGCCTTGAACGAGACCATTTCGTCCGAGCCATCCTGGTACTTGCGGCGCTTGCACGTCTCGCATTCTTCCGGTGTCGACTTGTGGCCGCTCGCTTTCGCGCGCTTTTCCTCCGGCGTCAGCTCATCATCGTCTTTCTGGCGCACGTCATCCGTCGCGCTGTTCTTGTCATGGACATTGTCCGCTTTCGGCGCAAGCGGGTTCTGTGCGTCATCATCACCGTTTTGCGTTGCGATCGGATTGCCATTCGTCGCGTCTTCCGTTCCGTTCGTCTTGCCCCATCCATAAGGCGAAGCGCCGAACAGATCATAGTTCGATGTTCCTCGGATTCCGAAATCCATTTCTTCCACCTTCTCCTGATTTTTACGTTCACAAGGATTCCATCAATGATGGCTTTTCTATCTTTTTATCATACACCAAAGAAGCCGTTGCGGCAACCAGTCGCAACGGCTTCCTCATGTATTCTTTTCCACTCAAACGATTTTACGAAATGCTTTCGACCGGCTTCGCCTCGTCCAGCTGGCCCGCGAGGTCATGATCCGTCATCGCGCAGACGCACGAGTCGGACCAGACATTTTCCGCCGTCTCGATCATGTCGATGATCGTGTAGATCGGCAGGATGACGCCCATGAGGCCGAGCGGCGCGCCGACGGAGCTCATGAGCGAGAGCGTCAGGAAGTAGCAGCCCATCGGCACGCCGGCGTTGCCGACAGCCGCGAGCACGGCGACGATGAGCCACGTGATCATCGTACCAATGGAGAGGTCAAAGCCCACGTTCTGCATGACGAACAGCGACGTGACGAGGATGAACGCCGCGCAGCCATTCATGTTGATCGTCGTGCAGATCGGCAGCACGAAGCGCGAGACGGCTGGGTTGACTTTCAGGCGGCTCTCTGCGGACGCGAGCGTCACGGGCAGCGTGCCGGCCGAGCTCTTCGTGAAGAGCGCAACGGCGAGCGCCGGCGCCATTTTCTTGAAGACATGCACAGGATTGAGACCGCGCACGACGAGGAAGAGCGGCAGGATGATGAAGAACTGGATCGCGTTGCCGCCGAGCACGACGGCCGTGTATTTGCCGAGCGCGCCAACGATGACGCCGGCCTCGATCTGTGCCGAGAGCTGCGCCGAGAATGCGAGGATGCCGAGCGGTAATGCCCAGAGGAGCGCGCGGATCAGCGTGAACAGCAGTTCCTGGCCGCCCTGCAAGACTTTCAGCAGCGCCGCGCGGTTTTCCGTCTTCGGCATGAACGCGAGCGCGAGGCCGACGGCCGCCGCGATGATCATGACGGACAGCACGTTGCCCGCGAGGAACGGCTGCAAGAGGTTGTTCGGGATGACGGAGAGGAAGTGATCGTAGTACGACAGCGAGCCGAGCTTCTGCATCGGCACATCTGCCGCGCCCGCGCCGATCGTCTCGGCCGGCAGATTGCCCGGCGCGATCCAAAGATACAGCACGAGACCGACGGCGGCCGCTGAGACCGTCGTGAGGAGCGTGTACGTCACGGCATGCGCGAAAATCTTGCCCGTGTTCTTCTCGGCGCCGAGACGCGCGAGCGTCGTGATGACGGCGAGCGCGATCGTCGGCACGGCGATGAACTGGAACAGCCGCGTGAAGACCGTCGCGATGAAGTTGAAAAGGTCGTTGAGCGCCTGGATGCCGAGCCATCCGAGGATGGCGCCGACGATCAACGCGCCGAACCAGAGGACGAGCTGGCGCTTCTGATGCGCCTGATGTTTCTTCAGAGCTTCCTGCGCCGCCGCCTCCACATTTGTTTCTTGTGACATGAAGATTCCTTCTTTCTGCAACAAGTATTACCATATATAATTGCTATGTTTTGTATTATAGCGAGCAATTGCCTGCGTGTCAACTAGAAAAAAATCGGGGGACTTCGGAATTCTGAAGTCCCCCGATTCTGGAAAAAGGCTGTGTTATTCGTCCTCAGCACTCTTCAGCGGCTTGCCGAAGATGAGGTTGTCGAGGAGGTCGATGAGCTGGTTGATCTCCGGCTTCGAGATCTGGCCGGACGCGCCGAGCGACTCGCCCTTGCGGCGCATCTCTTCGCTGATGAGCGACGAGAACAGGACGAACGGGACGTCGTGCAGGCGCTCGTCTTCGCGGACGAGCTTCAGCAGGCGATGGCCGTCCATCTTCGGCATCTCGACATCGGAGACGATGACGCGGACGTGGTTCTCGATCGGGCCGTCCTTTTTCGAAAGGCCCTGCAGGTAATCCCACGCATCCTGGCCATTGCCGAAGTCGCGCACGAAGCGGTAGCCGCTCTCATGCAACGTCGTGACAAGCAAGTCGCGGAGCATCGCGGAGTCTTCGGCGACGACGACATGCACGTCGGCGCGCTTGCCCTTCGTGTCCTCCGTCGCTTCCTCGAACGTCGTGAGCTTCGCATTGATCTCCGGATTGATCTCGGCGATGATCGTCTCGAAATCGAGGAGGAGCACGATGCGGTCTTTCATCTTCACGATGCCGACGACGCGCGACTGGTCGCCGACCTCCGGCGCCGGCTCCATGTCCTTCCACGAAATGCGGTGGATGCGCGAGACATTGCCGACGAGGAAGCCGATGTTGTAGTTGTTGATTTCCGTGACGATGATGTTCTTCGGCTCTTCGTCCGTCGCCACATTGAGGCAGCGCGGCAGATTCACGAGCGGGATTGCCTTGCCGCGCAACGTAAACAAGCCGTCGACATACGGATGCGCCTGCGGCATGGCCGTGACTGGCGTACGCGTGATGACCTCGCGGACTTTCGCGACGTTGATGCCGTAATGGACTTTGCCGATGCTGAACTCGACGATCTCGAATTCATTCGTGCCCGTTTCGAGCAAAATGCCCTTCTTATCTCCTGACGTTTCTGGTTGTGCTGCTGCCATTCGATCGCCCCCATCAAAAATTTCGGTATCGCTCAAAAATGTATGCGCTAGATGACATTTTCCGTGTCGTTAGTTTCTTATTTCGATGCTTGCGACGAAATTCCTTCTTTTCTGTGCGCATCTGATGAAAAAATTATCGTAGGCTCAAACGCCGCTACCCTCTCCGCCCCTTCGGGGCACCTCCCCCAAAGGGGGATGCGTAGATCGTAGGTACGTCCAGCCGTCACGCTCTTCGATGGTTCCCGTTTTCAAGAGATGGCCGAGCGCGCGCTTGAACGCGCCTTTGCTGATGCCGAACTTATCTTTCAAGACCTCGGGCGAGGATTTGTCACTGTACGGCATCTTGCCCTTGCGCTCTCTGAGCAGCGCCAAAATACGATCCGCGTCCGTCACGAGCGCCTTTTCCTTGATCTCTTTGAGCGACGCATTGAGGCGCCCATCGCTCCTCACGAATGTTACACGCGCAGTCACGCGCGCGCCGATGCGCGGACGCTCCGCTCGTGGCGGCAATTCCTTGTTGTCGAGAAACACGATGTAGCGCTCGTCGGAAAACAGGAACGCACCGGCATCCGTGTAGTTGTAGATGGCTCCCGACACCATGTCGCCGACATGCGCTTTCCCTTTTGCCGACACGGAAGCGCGGCGCATCTCGTCCTCGACCTCCATCGTGCAGGCAAGACGGCCGGACTTGTCCGTGTAGAGTTTCGCCCAGACGACTTCGCCGATCTGCGGCCGCCCGCGCATGCCGGCATACGGCAGGAAAATGCCGCGCTCGGCGCCGACATCGAGGAACGCGCCGTCCTTCGAGACATTGATGACTGGAAGGCGCGCGATCTGCCCTTCCTCCATGCGTGGCGTACGCATCGAGGCCGTCAGTCGGTGCTTCGGGTCGCGGTAAAGGAAGACCTTCACGCGGTCGCCGATGTGGACGGGCGCCGTCTGCTGCGTCTTGTGCAGCAAGATGTCGTCGCTCGTGTTTCCCGTCTCAGCATCGAGAAACGCGCCCATCTCGTTTTCGCGCACGACGGTGAGCGTCGCGACCGTGCTCGGGCCATATTTGCGCGGACGACGCTCCGGCTTCACGCTCTGCTGCTCCGCGCCTGTTTCGTGGCGTGCCACATCATGGCCGCCCCTTTCACGTCTCATTCTTTAATCCTCGTACGGCGTGAGCGGCGCATCCGCCCAGAGATGCTCGAGCGCATAGTATTCGCGCGCTTCCTGGCGGAAGATGTGCACGACGACATCGCCGTAGTCCATGAGAACCCACTCGCCCTCGCGATAGCCTTCCTTGTGCAGGAACGACGCGCCCGCTTCGGCGAGTTTTTCCTCGATGTTGTCCGCAATGGCGCGCACCTGCGTCGCCGTGTTCGCCGAGCAGACGACGAAGAAGTCGCACGTCGGCGTGAGCTCCCGCATATCCATCGCGACGATGTCGCGGGCTTTCTTTTCAGAAGCCGCCGCGCAAATGGCGGTCTTGAGTGTTGTTGCGTCCAAAAGAATGCTCCTCTCTGTTCGTGGTTGTATCTCAAAAAGTTATTCGCTGGCTTGTTCCGCTGCCTCTGGCGGCGGGAACAGCTTCGCGACGCCCTCGCCGATGCCTTGCGTGTCCGGCACCCAGATCGTGTCGTCGCCCTCCGCAGTCGCGCCCGGCACCATCCAGGTCTCCGGCGCTTCCGCGCTCATGTGGCGCAGCACGTTCGCGAGGTGCGCCGAGTCAAAGATTTCCGCGCTCGTCGCGACGCGCGTCTGGAGGATCTCGGCGATGGCCGGTAGTTTCGTCACGGTCGCGACCTGCATGACCTGTTCGTAGAGTGCGCGGACGAATTGCTGCTGCCGCTTCGCGCGGCCGACATCGCCGAGGTCCGTGCCGCGGTAGCGCAGGTATTTCACCGCCTGCTCGCCATCAAGATGCTGATAGCCCTGCTCGAAATGAATCGAGAGGTCGGCCTCGGGATCGTCGTAGTCCATGTCGCTTTCGACATAGAGGTCGACGCCGCCGAGCACATCGACGAGCTCGGCGAACGTCTTCATATCGATCGTCACATACTGATGCACGGACACGCCGAGCAGGTCTTCCGCCGCCCGCACGACGAGTGGCGCGCCGCCCGTCTCATAGAGCGTCGCGATGCGGTTTTCATAGCCCGTGCCCGGGAGCGGCACCCACGTATCCCGCGGAATCGTCAGGATGCGCAGCCGCCCCGTGTCGTTCTCGAGGGACAGCATGAGGATCGTGTCCGCATGCTTCAGCGGCTCGCCATTTGCGTCCACGGCATCCGTGCCGTCCGTCGCGCCGTCATCGACGCCCATGACGAGCACATTCGTGTAACCATCGAAGCGCGGATTGAGCTCGGGCGCGCGCGCCGCCTGCTTCGCGAGATAGGCGTCATGGCGCACTTGATACTCCGCATAGAGCCCCGAGCCCCAGTGATAGAGGATCGAGCAGAAAAATCCCACGATGGCAAGCACGATCGTCGCGACAAAGAGAAAGACGAGAAACCGCAAGAACCGCATGCGCTGCTTGTGCTTGAGCGCCTTGCGCTTGCGCGCGATGTTGTCCTTTGTTGCCGATGCGTCGCCATAACGTTCGCGCCGCTCCGTATCGTCGCCGCTCTCGAAGCGGCGGTAGCGCTCTGAAATATCTGAAACGCGCGAGCGCCCATCCTCGGGGGGACGCGGGCCGCCCGGTCGCCTTGTCCTGCTCATACCGGCGATGTCACTCCCTTGAGCAGCAATTCATTGCGCGCCGAAATCGTGCTCGGATGCAGCATCGTGCCTTTCTGGCAAACGAACTTGATGGACTCCGTCAGGCCGACGAGCAGCATCTCATCGAGGCTCGCTTCCTGCGATAACTTCCGCAGCATTTCAACTTCCGGATATTCCCGGTTCGGCTCGATCATATCCGCGAACCAGATGATCTTGTCGAGCCGCGTCATCTGCGGAGCGCCGACCGTATGGCGATAAATGGCCTGGCAGATGGCGTCGTCCTCGACCTCATAGCACTCACGCACACGTGCGGCTCCGAGATATGCATGCAAAAGGAGCGGCATGGCACGCTCGACGGGGCCGTAAGCGATGTGCCGCTGGTCCGCCTCGGCCATCATCGCATCATTCGGGAACTCTCGTGCGCAGTCATGAAGGAGTCCTGCGAGCCGAGCCTGCTCCACATCAACGCCGAAACGCTCTGCAAGGAACGCCGCCGTGTCCGCGACGCCGAGCGAATGGCGGAAGCGCGACGGCTTCAGGCGCGACTCTAAGAGTGCCTTTCGCTGTTCATAACTCATGCTCATCGGTACAGCCCCTCTTTCGAAATGTAATCGGCAACCGCGTCCGGCACGATGTAACGAATCGACGCGCCACGCCGGATGCGCTCGCGAATGTCCGTCGAAGAAATCTCGAGCGCCGGCGTCAGGAGGCGGTGGATATGCTCCTTTGCAAGCGCGCCGAAACTTCGCGCGAGCCGCGCCTCGTCGAGCGGTACGCCCTCGCGCACGGACACGATGAAATGACAGCGCGCAAGCAAGTCCTCGGCGCGATGCCACGTGTCGAGCAAGTTGATGGCATCCGAGCCCGTGATGAAATAAAAATCCGTGCTCGCGCCATACGTTTCCTGAAGTTCCGTGACGGTCAGCCAGCTGTAGCTCGGCCCCTTGCGGTCAAGCTCCATGCGCGAAACGCGGAAGTATGGGTTCGAGGCCGTCGCAAGCTCCGTCATGATGTAGCGGTGCTCGGGCGTCACCGTCGCGACGCCGCCCTTGTGCGGCGGCTGCGCGGCAGGGATGAACAGCACTTCGTCAAGCCCGAAACCATCGCGCACATCCTCGGCAAGCACGAGATGCCCCGTATGGATCGGGTCAAACGTGCCGCCCATGAGTCCGACCTTGCGGCGTGCTGCTGCCATCGGATTCCCTCTTTTCCTAAACTTTTATAGCTACGAAACGCAAAATCCATGCAAACTGCAGCCTTCCCCTCAGGGGAAGGGGGACCGCGAAGCGGTGGAAAGGGTCCCCTGCACGTTTGTCGAATCCGTAAGACGTAACTCTTCACGGGTGTGCGCACGAAAAGTTACGAGCACCTGCGCGCACCGGCGACTTCAAAATACTTGCATATTCATCAAAACTACAAGCGACCCTCTCCTGGCGCTGCGCTACGCTCCGCGCCTGTCCTCTCCCTGGGGGAGAGGCAGCTGTTTTTCCCTCGTCTCTTCGGCTTTCAACAAAATACAAATACAAGTACAAGCATTACGCCCATAGTTGCACCAATTAAGGCAAGCGCCCGCGCATCATCACGCACATCATGATGTCCATGCGGTGTCGCATAGTACTGACGCAACGTGCGGACAATCCCTGTAATCAACGCACTTGTCCTTCGCCGTAAATCAAATACTTCGTGCTCGTCAGCGCTTCCAGCCCCATGGGGCCGCGTGCGTGGAGTTTCTGCGTGCTGATGCCGATTTCTGCGCCGAAGCCGAACTCGAAGCCGTCCGTGAAGCGCGTCGAGGCATTGACGTAGACGGCTGCGGCATCGACTTCGCGCTGGAAACGGTGCGCGTTTTCGAGGTTTTTCGTCACGATCGTCTCGCTGTGGCCCGTGTTGTATTTGTTGATATGCGCGATGGCCGCGTCGAGGTCCGGCACGACCTTGATGGAGAGGATCAGGTCGCCGTACTCCGTGCTCCAGTCCTCTTCCGTCGCTTCCTTCATCTCCGGGCAGATGGCGCGCGCCTTTTCATCTGCACGCATCTCGACATGCTTTTCGCCCATGGCCCACGACAATTTTGGCAGGAACTCCGGCGCGATGGCTTCATGGACGAGCAGCGTCTCCATCGCATTGCAGACGGACGGATGCGAGGTCTTGGCGTTGATCGCAATGTTAACGGCCATATCGAAATCAGCGGATTCGTCAACGAACGTATGGCAGACGCCCGTGCCCGTCTCGATGACCGGCACGCTGCTGTTTTCCACAATATGGCGGATGAGCCCAGCGCCGCCGCGCGGAATGATGAGGTCGAGCAGCCCGCGCATATGCGTCATGGCATCGACGGCCTCGCGCTGCGGGAACTCGACGAACTGCAAGAAGCCTTCCGGCGCGCCGGCTTTGACCGCCGCTTTCGCGAGCAGGGACGCAATGGCCGTATTCGAACGAATGGCGTCGCTGCCACCGCGCAGGATGGTGGCATTGCCCGATTTCAGGCACAGTGCCGTCGCGTCCGCCGTGACATTCGGACGCGCTTCGTAGATGATGCCGATGACGCCAATCGGCACGCGGATGCGGCGGATCTCAAGGCCGTTCGGCCGCACGGTGGAGTAATCGCCCTCAAAAATGGGATCCGGCAGCGCCGCCGTCTGGCGCAGGCCTTCGGCCATCTGCCGGATGCGTCCTTCGTTCAGCATGAGACGGTCGAGATACGAGCGCTTGAGGCCTTTGCCGCGCGCTTCCTCGAGATCCGCCGCATTCGCTTCGAGGATGAGCTCCGCGCGCTTTTCCAGCGCGTCTGCCATCGCCAGGAGCGCCGCATTCTTCACGCCCGTCGAGAGCACGGCGAGCTTCCGCGCAGCCGCTTTCGCCGCCTGCGCTTTCGCCATCATTTCCTGCTGGATATCCATCCAATCACTCCTATTCAACCCATTCACCCAAGCGTTTGAAACCGTTCCAACCGCTTGCTCATACCATCAAGACCATGTTGTCACGATGGATGATTTCTTCGTGGAAATTTTCTTGTTGCGTCAAGGCCACTGGGAAATCCTTCGTCTGGCGTCCCATGAGCTCCGTGAGCTCATCACTGCTATAATTCACGACGCCGCGCGCGATCTCCTGCCCGTCCTTTGTCAATACGCGCACCGTGCTGCCGCGGCCGAACGTGCCGTCGACGGCGACGATGCCGGCTGCCAGAAGGCTCGAACCGCATTGCCGCATGGCCTTCTCGCAGCCGCGGTCGACGACGAGATCGCCCTCGATGCGCTTGCCGAACGCGATCCAGCTCTTCCGCAGGCGCAAATGGCTTTCCTTCGCGGGGAAAATCGTGCCGATGCGTTTTCCTGCGAGCACGTCGCGAATCACGTGGTCGCGGGCGCCTGGCGCGATGACCATCGTGACGCCGGCATTCATCGCGACTTTCGCCGCCTCGATCTTCGTCATCATGCCGCCCGTGCCCATGGACGAGCCCGCGCCGCCCGCGAGGCGCTCGATGTCCGGCGTGATTTCCGGCACTTCGTCGATGATCTGCGCGTCGGGATGCGTCGCCGGATTCGATGTATAGAGGCCGTCGATATCCGAAAGGATCACGAGCGCATCCGCATCAACAAGCGTCGCGACCGTCGCCGACAGCTGGTCATTGTCGCCGATCTTGATCTCATCGACCGTGACGGCATCGTTCTCGTTGACGACAGGGATCGCGCCCATGGCGATCATGGCGCGCAGGGCATCCCGCGAATGGATGTACTGGTTGTGGCGCACGGAATTTTCGCGCGTCAAGAGCACTTGCGCCGCGAGCTTGCCATACTCTGCGAAAAACTTTTCGTAGATGTGCATGAGCATGCCCTGCCCGATGGCCGCGATGGCCTGCCGCTCGGGGATGCCGTCCGGCTTTTCCGTGCGGCCGAGGCGCGAAAGGCCCGCCGCGATCGCGCCGGACGAGACGAGGATCATTTCCTTGCCCTGGTTCGCCGCGTCGACGAGTCCGCGCACGAGGCGCTCGATGTTGTAAAGATCCATGCGGCCCGGGCCGTAGGCGAGCGTCGACGTGCCGACCTTGACGACGATGCGCTTCGCGTCCCGGAGGCTCTGCCGCGTTGCGGACATGTGCGCTTCTGTTCCTGCGTTTTCCACGAGATGCTTCCTTTCCGGACGATCCACGAATTTATGAGAACACGGTTTCCATGTCTTACTTCAACGCCGCTTCACGGCAGCTCGATCTTCGGCTTGTCGAAATTGCGGCGGAACAGCAGTCCCGTGTTGCCCTTGATCTGCACGAGGTTCGCGTCGCAGCGCTCGGCGAGCATCGTGATGACGTCTTCCGTCTCTTCGAGGCAGTTGTTCAGCACGCGCACCTTGATGAGCTCGCGCTTCTTGATGACGTCGCGCGCCGACTGCACGACAGCGGGCGTCACGGCGTCTTTGCCGATCATGACGACGGGTTCGAGCTTCATGCCCTCAGAGCGCAGGAAGCTCTTCTGCTTGCCCGTCAGCGAATTTTTCAGCATATATCGTTCCTTTCAAAATCTGTATCTACGCCTCCCCCTCTGGGGGAGGTGCCGAGCGAATGCGAGGCGGATAAGCAGACGCTTAGCGCTTCAGCGCTTAGCGGTCGCTTATGCAGCTTGCTGCGGAGGGGCACGTAGTTACGAGATTCCCGATTCTATCGAACAGATAGAGAATCAACATCAGCCGTTACCCTCTCCGGCCCCTTCGGGGCCACCTCCCCCAAAGGGAGAGGCATGGATGGATACAATCACTCCCTATATTCGAATTCCATATCCCCGATATGGACGGTCTGGCCTTCCTTGATGCCGCGTTCCTTCAATTTCTCATCAATGCCCTTGATGCGCCAGATGTACTGGAAACGGCGCACGGCTTCGTCGTTGTTGAAATTCGTCATGGCGACGAGCTTTTCGAGTGCCTTGCCCGAAACGACGAAATCGCCCGCATCGTCGCGCGTGATCTCGACGCGTTCTGCTTCGCGTGCCACATCCTCGTCATAGACGACAGCATCTTCCGTCGCTTCCGGCTCTTCGACGTAATTGTCGAGCCACTCGCCGACGTAGGAAATCAATTCCTTGAGGCCCTTGTGTGCGGCCGCGGAAATCGCGAAGAACTTCACGCCCTCTTTTTCGGCAAGCGCCTGCAAGGCTGGCAGATGTTCCTCCGCTTCGGGCAGGTCGATCTTGTTCGCGACAAGGATTTGCGTGCGCTTCGCGATCTTCTCGCTGTACCGCTGCAATTCCTTGTTGATCTTGTAATAATCATCCACGGGATCGCGGCCTTCGAGCCCCGAGGCGTCGACGATGTGCAGGATGAGCTTCGTGCGCTCGACATGACGCAGGAAGTCGTGCCCGAGGCCGACGCCGTCCGCCGCGCCCTCGATGAGGCCGGGGATGTCGGCCATGACGAAGCTTTTTTCATAGTCCGTCTTCACGACGCCGAGCACCGGCGTGATCGTCGTGAAATGATAGTCGGCGATCTCGGGGCGCGCGGCCGACACCGCCGCCACGAGGCTCGACTTGCCGACGCTCGGATAGCCGATAAGGCCGACATCCGCCAGGAGCTTGAGCTCCAAGATCAAGTTCTTCGATTCGCCCGGCTCGCCAAACTCCGCAAACGTCGGTGCGCGGTTCGCCGCATTCGCGAACTTCGCATTGCCACGGCCACCACGGCCGCCTTTCGCGACAACGGCCTCCTGCCCGATCTCCGTGAGGTCGGCGATGAGCTCGCCCGTTGCCTCGTCGCGCACGGTTGTCCCGGGCGGGACTTTCACGATGCACGGTTCGGCGTTCGCGCCATACATATTTTTGATGTCGCCATTTTCGCCATTCGCCGCCTTGAACTTCCGATGGTAGCGGAAATCGAGGAGCGTATTCATATTCGGATCGACGCGGAAAATCACGTCGCCGCCGCGCCCGCCGTCGCCGCCGGCCGGCCCGCCTTTCGGCACGAACTTCTCGCGGCGGAACGCTGATTTGCCATGCCCGCCGTCCCCGGCCTTGACGATGACTTTTGTCTTGTCGATGAATTGCATAATGTTATGTTCCTTATATAAAAAAATACCCACGCCACCGCACGGCAGCGCAGGTATCTCTATTTGGCTGTTACATAGCCTCTTCCGCCGTGTAGACGCTGATCTGGCGGTTGTATTTGCCTTTGCGCTCAATCGCGACCTTGCCGGCCACGAGCGCGAACAGCGTATCGTCCTTGCCGATGCCGACGTTGTGGCCCGGATGGAAATGCGTGCCGCGCTGGCGGACGAGGATGCTGCCGGCCGTGACGGTCGTGCCCGCATGCTCTTTGACACCAAGGCGCTTCGACTCGCTGTCGCGGCCGTTGCGCGTCGAGCTGACGCCTTTCTTATGCGCGAAGCGCTGAAGATCAAACATGAACATTTGTTTTCACCTCACTCTTCGGAATCGCTGAGGAGGATTCGTTCATCCATCTTGCAGCATCTTTTCCGCGCTCTCGGCGTCGACAAATCCTCGACGTAGCTTTCGCTACGACTTGCGGTTTGTCTCCTTGATAGCACGAAAAATCTACAACAATCTGGACGAACTCACCCCCTCATCGATTCCGCTTTGATAATCCGTAGAGCTCTCGGATACGCTTCGGCAATGGCCGTAAGCCCGAGAAGCATAGTTTCGAGGATTGCTTCCGTCCGGTCGTCCGGACGTCCCTCGAGCACCATTTGGAGCTTTCCACTCGAGTCTTTCGAGATGACATTTCGATGCAGGTACTCCGTGATGCCCAAGAATGCAGAATCCGTGAGAGACGAGACTCCCGCGCAGACGATATCCTCGCCGCGTGGCGCCGTACCGCTGTGGCCTTCGGCGCTGAATCCGGTGATCTTCCCGTCCTCTTGTGTCAAAATCGTAATCGTAATCATAAAAGATTACGCTTCGATTTTCTCGATGACGACTTTCGTGAACGGCTGGCGATGACCCTGGCGGCGACGATAGTTCGACTTCGCCTTGTACTTGAAGATGCGAATTTTCTTGCCTTTACCCTGAGCCTCGACTTTGCCCGTGACTTTCGCGCCCTCGACGACCGGTTTGCCGACTTTGACGTCCGCATCGTTCACGACCGTCAGGACTTCGTCAAACGTCACTGCTTCGCCTTCTGCGGCAGCGAGCTTCTCGACCGTGATGACATCACCTTCGGAAACCTTGTACTGCTTGCCGCCCGTTTTGATGATTGCGTACATGAAAACACCTCCCTGTTGATGACTCGCCGACTGCGGTACGCCAAAGCGTTTTCGAAAACCTCGTCGTGCGGTTGGGGAACGGGCACACGTGCCCGATCAAAGCGCCGTTTTCGCGCTTACATTCGTGAATGATACCATAGCAAAACAAGCGTGTCAAGAACATTTTCTTGGCACGCTTGCAATCTTTTCCAGCGGAAAAAATCAGGAACGCATCACGAGGTTGATGACGAACGCGATGGACACGAGCCACATGATCCAGCTGACTTCCTTGTACTTGCCGACCGCCGTCTTCATGAACGCGAAGCTCACGAAGCCGAATGCGAAACCATTCGCGATCGAGCCCGTCAGCGGCATCATGATGATCGTCAGGAACGCCGGCAGACCGTCGGAGAAATCCTGGAAGTTGATCTTGCCGACATCCGCCATCATGAGCGCGCCGACGAGGATGAGCGGAGGCGCCGTCGCAAAGCCCGGCACGAGTCCGACGAGTGGAGCGAAGAGCAGCGCGATGAAGAAGCAGATCGAGACCGTGACAGCCGTGAGGCCCGTCTTGCCGCCGGCCGCGATGCCGGCCGCGCTCTCGATGTAGCTCGTGACCGTCGACGTACCGAAGATCGACGAGAAGATCGTGCCGACAGCATCCGTCGTCAAGGCGCGGTCGAGATTTTCGATCTCGCCGTTCGGCTTCACGAGCTTTGCCTTCGACGTGAGGCCGATGAGCGTGCCCATGTTATCGAAGAGTTCGACGACCGTGAACGTGAAGATGATCGAGACGATGCCGTAGTTCCACGCGCCCATGATGTCGAGCTGGCCGAACGTCTCGCCCATGTGCGGCAGGCTCGTGCTGATGATGTCGCCTAGCCCATGCGGCACGGGCGAATAGCCGAGCACCATCGAGAGCAGCGTCGTCACGACGATGCCGATGAGGATCGAGCCCTGGATGTTCCGCGCCATGAGTGCGCCCGTCAGCACGAGACCGAAGAGCGAGAGCATCGTCGTCGGGTTCGTGACGTGGCCGAGGCCGATGAACGTCGCCTTGTCCGGGATGATGAGGCCCGTGCCCTTGAGGCCGATGAACGCGATGAAGAGGCCGATACCGACGCCGATCGCCACGCGCAGATTCTGCGGCACGGCATTGATGATCGCCTGGCGGATATGGCTGACCGTGAGGATGAGGAACAGCACGCCCGAGAAGAAGACCGCGCCGAGCGCGACCGTCCAATGCAGGCCGAGCGTCCCGCAAACGTAATAGGCAAAGAACGCATTGAGGCCCATGCCGGGAGCGAGTGCGACCGGATAATTCGCGACGACGCCCATGACCATCGTCGAGAGTGCGGCGATCCAGATCGTCGAAGCGATGGCCGCTTCCTTCGGGATGCCGGCCTCGGAAAGGATATTCGGATTGACAAAGATGATGTAGGCGAGCGCGATGAACGTCGTCAGGCCCGCGAGGATCTCCGTCCGGACGGACGAGCCCTTCTCGCGGATCTTGAAGTAACGCTCGATGGCGCTCCCCTGCGTGTTTTCCTGCATGAAGAATGAACCTCCTTCTTCGATCACTTCTTGGAAAACAGATGAAAAAATACGCTACGACTATAGCAGAAAAAAGGACACGTGTCAATTTTTCCAGCCGCCTCGGAGCAACAAAAAAGAGCCGTTGCAAAAGCAACAGCTCTGTTGTGTCAAATGGCGGAGTGGAGAGGATTCGAACCTCCGCACCGGTTACCCAGCCTAACGATTTAGCAAACCGTCCTCTTCAGCCTCTTGAGTA
>OMWS01000089.1 GCA_900314825.1 uncultured Veillonellaceae bacterium
TGCTGGATGTTCCATGCAAGAGATTCGTTTAAGGTGTCTCTGCAGATGTCACGGGCTTCCATGACCTTCTTGAACATATAGTCATCCGTGAATGTGAGGTCTTTCCATGGCTTGATCGGCTTCATGACATCATCGCCCTCCTGTAGTTCCTATTTTACTCGGATTCCTTTTGAGTGACAACTGCGTATGGAAATGTTGCCCGCTTATTGCAGCTGCGCCTTCCAGTATTCGAGGTCGGGGGCGTTCAGCGGGAGATCGATGGTTTGGCCGCCTTCGTAGTAGAAGCGGACGCGGACGGTTTCGGCGTTGCGGACGGCTTTGAGGCTGGCTTTTGGCAGCTCGCAAAAGAGCTTGTTCTCGTTTTTGAAGCGGTTCGCTGGATCGCTTTCGCCGGGCGGCGGCGATTGCTTGACGGTCGCGACCATCTCCCAGGCCGTGCCGTCCGTGTAGAGCACGGCCTGCGGCAGGAGTTTTTTCGTGTCGTAGCGGCTGTCCCAGAGCGTCAGCACGGCGCCTTCGAGCGCGCCGGTCTCGGTGTGCGAGCTCTGGAAGTCGATGCGGCAGTAGGCCGACAGGCTCTCGGCCGTGCGGTGGTCGTAGCTGTACGTGTAGGAAAAGCCGAAGATGCCGACGAGCATGCAGAGGAGGCCGGCAGCGATGAGGATTTTTTTCATGGAAAAGGAAGAACCTCGCAATTCAATCATTGATAGTCGATTTTGTGAAATACATCGCGGACGTGGATGATGAGGTCATCGTAGAGAGAGACTTTGATTTCTGTGCGGATTTCCGCCTTGTCTTCCGGAGCCATCCGTTCGGATTCCCAATCGGGGATATCATGATAGACGGCATCAAGTACGAACGTACCGTCTTGCAAGAGGTATACTTCGACGGAGCGGGCGAGCGGCGAGACGAGCCAGTATTCCTTGACACCGGCACGGGCGTAGGCTCGCATTTTTTTGCCGCGATCGTTCTGCTCCGTCCTGGGCGACAAAACTTCGACGACGAGATCGGGCGCGCCGTAGACGGCATTCCAATGAATGATGTCCTTGTTGCAGATGATCATAACATCTGGGATGAAATGATTTTTTTCGTCGAGATAGACATCAACGCCGTCGTTGTACACTTTGCAAGGCTTGTCCCAGAGATACGTTTGAAAAAGATGGTAGATGTTGCCGGCGATATCCGTATGCATGGGCCGTGGCCGCGGGGACATCATGAAAACTTTTCCATCGATGAGCTCGATCCAAGGTTCTTCCTTGTAGGCTGCTTCTCCCATGAGGATTCCTCCTTCCGTTCCGAGAACGATGTTCTATCCAAATTATACCATGAACGCACGAAAAAAGCTCCCGCAGTAGGGAGCTTTTTTGATTGTGTTAACGAACTCCATCAGAACTCGTACGCGGGCGGCACGGCGTCGTAGGTGGTGTGGAGGAGGTGATGCGCCTCTTCGCTGAGCGGGGCGCCGAGGTGGTCGGCGTAGAGTTTCTGGATGACGGGGTTGTCGTGGGATTTGCGCAGCGGCAGGTTTTTGTCGATGTCGTAGATGGCTTTGATGCGCTCGCGGGTGATGGCGCGGGTCGTGCCGATGGGTTGGCCGCCGCCACCGACGCAGCCGCCAGGGCAGGCCATGACTTCGATGAAGTCATAAGGGCTCGTGCCTTTTTCGACGTCACGCATGAGCGTTTCCGCGTTCCTCAAAGTATGCGCGACGGCGATATGGACCTGGCGGTCGCCGAGGTCGACGGTCGCTTCCTTGATGCCTTCCATGCCGCGGATGGTTTCGAAATCGATCTTTTCGAGCGTCTTGCCCGTGGCTTTTTCGTAGACGGTGCGGAGCGCCGCCTCCATGACGCCGCCGGTCGCACCGAAGATGGCGCCGGCGCCCGTCGCTTCGCCGAGCGGGCTGTCAAAATCGCTTTCAGGGAGATCATTGAACGTGAGGCCGACGGACTTGATGAGCTTGATGAGCTCGCGCGTCGTCAGGACGTAGTCGACGTCGTGGCCTTCCTTCGTCATCTGCACGCGCTCGATTTCCGCTTTTTTCGCCGTGCACGGCATGATGGCGACGGTGACGACATCGTCGGGGTTTACGCCCGCGACTTTCGGATAGATGTGCTTCGCGACGGCGCCGAACATCATCATCGGCGATTTCGCAGAGGAGAGGTGTGCGGTCTGATGGCCGTGATGCTTCTCCACGTATGTGACCCAGGCCGGGCAGCAGGAGGTCATCATCGGCAGGACGCCGCCATGTTGCAGGCGGTCGATGAATTCTGAGCCTTCCTCCATGATCGTGAGGTCGGCGCCGAAGTTCGTGTCGAAGACTTTCGTAAAGCCGAGCATCTTGAGCGCAGTCACCATTTGTCCCGTCGCAATCGCGCCCGGCTTCAGGCCAAAGGCGTCACCGAGCGCCACGCGGACGGCGGGCGCGACCTGGCAGATGACGTGCTTCTTGCCGCTCTGGATGGCCCAGAGGACTTTCGCCGTCGCGTCGCGCTCGACGATGGCGCCCGTCGGGCAGACAGCGCTGCACTGGCCGCAGAGCACGCAGTCCGTCGCTTCCATCGGCTTGTTGTAGGCCGTCGTGACGACGATGTCGGAGCTGCGATGGGCGTACGTCAGCGCGGCGATGCCCTGGACGTCCTTGCAGGCGCGGATGCAGCGGCCACAGCGGATGCACTTCGACGGATCGCGGATGATCGAGGGGTTCGTCATGATGCGCGGCTCGTGCTTCACGATGGACGGCAGCGGCGAGCGCAAGATGTTGAAGCGGCTGCAGAGGCGCTGGAGGTCGCAGTTCTGGTTGCGCGGGCACGACAGGCAGTCGCGGTTGTGGTTCGCGAGCATGAGCTGGAGGATGGCGACCTGCGTGCTGCGGACAATCGGCGTGTCCGTGTGGACTTCCATGCCCTCCCAGACTTCCGTCGAGCAGGCGGCATAGAGGCGGCGGCGGCCGATGACTTCGACGGAGCAGAGGCGGCAGTGCGCCTTGATGCGCTGGTCTTCATGGAAGCAGAGGTGCGGGATGTCGATGTGCGCCTGCTGCGCCGCCTGGAGAATCTTCGTGCCTTTCGGCACGGTTACGGGGATATGGTTGATGGTGAGGTTCACCATCGGTACGTCTTTTGTCTCAGGCATGGCGGACACCTCCATCGGTTACGTCAAACACTTCAGGGAATACTTTCATCGCGGCGAGCAGCGAATTTTGCGCCGTCTCGCCGAGGCCGCAGAGCGAGGAACGGCTCATGACTTCGGCGATGTTTTCCATGAGGTCGCGCTCTTCGGCGGTGAGCGTTCCCGCTTTCAATTTTTCGAGGAACATCGCGATGTGGACGTTGCCCTCGCGGCACGGCGTGCACTGGCCGCAGCATTCTTCGGAGAAAAATTCCTGGTTCATGCGCAGAAAATCCAGCACGCTCGTGCGTTCGTCGATGACGAGGACGCCGCCGGAGCCGACGGTCAGGTTGATGTTCTTCAAATCTTCATAGGTGTACGGGGTGCCTAAGACTTCCTCGGTGCCAGCCTGCACTTTGCCGGAGGCGCCGCCCGTCTGGAGCAGGCGGATTTTGCGGCCGCCCTGCACGCCGCCGGCCATGGCGATGATGTCGCGCAGTTTCGTGCCAAAGGGAATCTCGAAGACGCCCGGGGCATTGACATTGCCCGCGACGCTGATCATCTTCGTGCCGACGGAATTCTCCGTGCCGTATTTTTGATAGATTTTTTCCTCATCTAAAAGCAGGTGCGGCACGAGCGACAGGCTCTCGACGTTATTGAGGCACGTCGGGCGCGCGAAGACGCCGCTGACCTTGATGAACGGCGGCTTCATGCGCGGGCGGCCGGCCTTGCCCTCGATGGAGCGGATGAGCGCCGTGCCCTCGCCGCAGACGTACGCGCCCGCGCCGGAGTAGAGGCGGATGTCAAAGTTGAAGCCTTTGCCCAAAATATTTTCGCCGAGGAAGCCATAGTTCTTCGCCTGGCGGATGGCGTTCAGCAGGAGCGGGCGGTAACACGCGTACTCGGCGCGCATGTAGATGTAGCCGTCCGACGCGCCCATCGTGTAGCCCGCGATGATCATGGCCTCGATGAGGTTGAAAGGATCGTTCTTGATGAGCTCGCGGTCCTTGAACGTCGTCGTCTCGCCTTCGTCGGCGTTGCAGATGATGACCTTGTTGTTTCCAGCGACTTTTCGCGCCTGCGACCATTTGCGGCCCATGTCGTACTCGGCGCCGCCGCGGCCTTTGACCTTGTTTTCCGCGATGAGCGCGGCGATGTCCTCCCCGTCCATCGTCACCGCCTTGCGGAGCGCCGAAAAGCCGCCGATGTTCATGTACGAGCCGATGGAGCTCGTGTCGTACGCACCGAAATTCTGCGTGAGGAATTTTACGCTTTCCATGTCGCGCCTCCTTTCAGCGCAGGCTGCGGAGGAGCGACAGGATCTTTTCCTCCGAGTCGAGATGGTCGTAGACGTGGCCGTTGATGCGCACGGCCGGCGCGCGGTCGCAGGCGCCGAAGCACGTGATGCGCTCGAGCGTGAAGCGGCCGTCGTACGTCGTCTCGCCGTAGTCGATGCCGAGCAGGCGCTTCAGCGTGTCGGCGAGCGCTTCGCTGTCATTCACGCGGCAGGCGATCGAGCCGCAGACCTGGATCGGATATCGTGCGCGCGGTTTGTCCGACAATTGATCGTAGAAGCACAGGATGTCAAAGACGTTCGTCACGCGCATGTCGAGCTTCTCCGCGACGTAATACGCCGTCGGCTCCGGCACGTAATGCAGCGGCTCGAGATCCTGCACCTCGAGGAGGATGCCGACGATCTGCGTCGGGTCGTAATCATGCGACTCGAGGATGAGGTCGATCTTCGACATCAAGTCCGGCGAGAGCGGATGCTCCGTGGGTGTAATCATAAAGAAATCCCTCCCGATACACAGAAACAGTGAACCAAATTTGGTCTTGTTTTCTTTCATTATAAAGGCTTTTCGGAGAAAATGGGAGGTCATGCAAAAATTTTATCAGTGCGGGAATGCTGGAATATTTCTATTTAGGTTGAATTTCACCTAGATGCATGATACGATGATAAAGAGGTGATCCGCATGAATGTGAATACGAATGCCATGGTCTCCATGACGGAGGCGAACCAAAATTTTTCGCGTGTCGCACGGCTCGTTGACGAGCAGGGTGCTGCTGTCATTTTGAAGAACAACCGACCGAAATACATTTTGCTGGATTTCGAACGAGCGGAAGCAGAAACGACGGCATCCGATGAAGACGTCATGGTAGTCTCCCATCGCATCATGCAAGCGAACCGGGCAGCGTATGAGGTGCTGGCGAAATGATCCGCTTGACGAAAACCCAAATCTTGCAGATGCACGAAGAACTGCTTGTTCAGACTGGCGGTTCTGACGGCGTTCGCGATGAAGGCTTGCTTGAGGCGGCACTTGCCGCGCCATTCCTGACGTTTGGAGGAAAAGATTTGTACCCGACGATGGAAGGAAAAGCAGCGTGCCTTGGCTTCGGCCTTATTAAGAATCATGCGATGATTGACGGGAACAAGCGTATCGGCGCGCACGCGATGCTCGTGTTTCTCGCATTGAACGGAATGCAACTTTGCTATACGCAAGAAGAACTGTACACGATTATCTTGGAAGTCGCTTCGAGCGAAAAGTCGCAAGCGGATCTTTGCCGTTGGATTCTGGCACACGAAAGATAGAGGGTCGCCACGCTGGAGCGAACGATTCTGAAAAACAATATCTAGTTCAAAAGTTTGCACGCTGCCACAAAATATCGAACCAAACAGCCATCTGTCCTTTACAAGATTACAGAATCGTGCTATACTGTAATCGCCGCAAGGTGATTCAGTAAATAACGCACGACCATGACGAAAGGGACGGGATTATTTATGGCAATCAAGACTGTGGAAATGGACCGGCGGGACAGCGCGTGCTATCGCAAGCTCCTGAAGCGCGGCGGTTTTTTGTCGGCGAGCTACCTTTCGGGCAGCGGGCTCGACGTGGCCGCGCTGAAGAAGCTCGCGCAGCAGGGCAAGCTCGACGCCGTCCGGTGCCTGATCGGCAAATCCATCCGGTGGTACTACCGGGAACAGCAGGCAGAGCTCGCACATCTGCGCGGCGAAGTGTGAGGCGTGGAAGCGTCGCACTTCTTCATCAAAAGGGGAAAGAACATGGAGGACCGGAGCCTGTCGTGGCGGCCGGTTCTATTTTTTTAGCGGGGGCGATGAAGATGGAACAAGCCTTGCTCCAAAAGTATGTTGCGCGTGTGAAGGATCGCTGCGGCTCAATACTCGATCGCGTCATCCTCTTTGGGTCTTATGCGCGAGGTGACGCGCACGTGGATTCTGATATTGACATCATGATTTTGTTGAGCGTCCCTCAGGACGAAATCCATGTATGGGAACGGCCGCTGAACGATGATGCCTATGACTTCAATATGCAGTATGACATCGACATCGAACCTGTGGTCGTTTCCTGTGATCATTTCCGTTATTGGACGGCTGCGCCGTTTTATCAAAATGTCCTTTCTGAAGGAGTGGTTTTGTATGATGCCGCCGCATGAGGAAGATGTCGGGACACTGAAGGATGTTGTTTCTTTGGCGCTTGAGAAATCTGCGGGCGAACTGAATGATGCGAAAGACCTTTATGAAAAAGGTGTCGCTCAAGAGCGCCCAGTCTCCATCGACAGTGCGGCAAACCGCGCGTATTATTCTATTTTTTCTGCAATCACAGCCATCCACGCGCTTGATGGAAATCATTTTCGCAAACATAAGGACGCTATCGGCATTTTCAACAAGAATTACGTTCATACCGGGATTTTCCCGAAACGCTTTGGTCATGAGATCCATGATGCGGAAGTCAAGCGGCACACGAGTGATTACGATATGACACGGCACATCGCGTCCGAAGACGTGAAGCAGGCCATTGCATTTGCAGAAGAATTTTATCGTGCGGTTTGTTCGTACTGCGGAGAGAAAGGCACGTAATAAAGTGGCCTTTGCTTGTAATTCGGCAAGGGGTGTTTTCAGGAAAATCTCAGAACCCTTTGATAGAATCGAAACATCAAAAAGTCAAAACACAGAATCGAAAGGATGACCACCCATGTCCCAACGCATGACCATGGACGAAGTCCGGAGCGAATATGGCGAGCCGCTCATCCGGCTCGATGTCCACGCGACGCGCTCGGAGCTTTTGAAGCTCCGCGAGCAGCTCATCGCCATCCGCGACATGTCGAACGCCAAGGAGCAAGGCTATCTCGACATCGACTGCAAGCTCTACATCGACGTCGACGACATCGACCGCTATTTGGGCGGCACGCTCGATACGGTCGGCGAGATCTATGCGTTCCCCGAAGATATCAAATCATACAAAGAGTGAGGCGCACCGAATGAACGCGTCCGACCATCTTGCGGCATCTTTTCCGCCCGCTCTGCGTCGTCAAATCCTCGACGTAGCTCTGCTACGCCTTGCGGTTTGACTCCTGGATCGGACGAAAAATCTGCGGTAATCTGGACGAACGCTTATCATCCGGTGTGCCTCTGGAATGGAGAAGAAAATGAAAGAGAAGCGATTTTTAGCTATTGTATTGGCGGGAGCCCTGTTTTCTTTTGTTCCAGCAACAACTGCGGTTTATACATTTACGACACCGTCTGTCGCTTATGCGGCAAAAGGCGGCGCGCGCATTGCGCCGTCCGCCCCGAAACCCTCGGCGCCGAAATCGGCCGCCCCGAAGGCGACGAGCCCGGACACGCACAAGTCCGTCTCGGGCAATGGCGGCAGCTACGCGCCGTCGAAAAATGCGAAAGACCTCGGCAAGGACGCGCCGGCGGCGAACAGCAAATCGAATGCCAATGCCGGCACGTCGAATGCGGCCGCAGGCGCGAATACGCAGAGCACGAGCCGCCTCGGCAGCGTGCTGCGCGGCGTCGGCCTGCTCGCGGGCGGCATGTTCCTCGGCTCGATGCTCGGCAATCTCCTGGGCTTTGGCGGCGGCTTCCTGTCCGACGTGCTCGGCCTCCTCGCGAACGTCGTGCTCTTCATGATTGCGTTCATGGCGATCCGCTGGCTGTTCAGCCGTTTCTTCGGGCGCAAGAATAATCGTAACGCGCAAGCGAGTTATCAGCAGCCCACATGGGGAAGCGCGCCCAATCACCAACAGCCGACATGGAACAGCGCACCGCGCACGCAGCAGACGAACGCGAGCACGCCGCTCCAGACCATCGACATCACGCCGACGGAAAGCCACAGCACCGGCGGCCGCGTGAACGGCGCGGATGCAAAGAGCGTCGCGGACAAATATCGTAACTTGTAACCACGGAACGTTTCTTTTTGGGCAGCCCCCCTCTCAGAGGGCAATGTCATTAAGTTAAGAAGCTGGTGCGCGCACTAGCCCAAAGCCCCCCTCTCCGAGGGGGGAGGGCCGCTTGCGGCGGGGGGTGCCCCTTGTACGCCTTCCACCGCTTCGCGGTCCCCCTCCCTCAAGGAGGGAGGCAAAAGTTTGAATGACCATTGCGCCTTAACTTAATGACATTGTCTCGGAGGGGGGAGGGCCACGAAGTGGCAGGGGGAGTCCCCTGCAGGACGTCACAACCAGCACGTCAAAACTTCCGCGGGTGCGATAGAGAATCGAAGAAAGGATTTTCTCGATGAAAGATTCTACGGAAAAAGCAATTTCTACCCTCATCGCCCGTTATCCCGTCCTCGCCCCCTGCGAGCCCGACCTCACAGCAGCGGTCGAAACGCTCATCACAACCTACAAAAACGGCGGCAAGCTCATCGCCTGCGGCAATGGCGGCAGCGCGGCCGATGCCGAGCATATCGTCGGCGAGCTCATGAAAGGATTTTTGCTGCCGCGCAAACTTGGCGCCGACATGAAGGCGAAGTTCGATGCGGCGTGCCCGGAGAGCGCCAATTACTTCATGAAGAACCTCCAGGGCGCGCTGCCGGCGCTGTCGCTCGTGAACACGGTCGCGCTCGGCACGGCCTTCGCGAATGACCAGGCGCCGGACCTCGTCTTCGCGCAGCAGGTGCTCGGCATGGGCAATCCAGAGGATACGCTGCTCGCGATTTCTACCTCGGGCAATTCGACGAACGTCCTCTATGCGCTCGACATGGCGCGCGCGAAAGGACTCTCGACCATCGCGCTCACGGGCCGCTCGGGCGGCAAGATGGCGGCGGAGCACCGCGCCGACATCACGATCCGCGTGCCGGAGGACGAGACGTACAAGATCCAGGAGCTCCACCTCCCCGTCTATCACATGCTCTGCATCGCCGTCGAGCAGGAATTTTTTGGCTGACAAAGCGACCTCTGCCTCCCCCTTTGGGGGAGGTGCCCCGAAGGGGCGGAGAGGGGAACGACGTAACAAAAAGTGAGATTCTATCGATTTATGAAAAGAATCGCGAAACTGCGTTACCCTCTCTGCCTCGCATACGCTCGGCACCTCCCCCAGAGGGGGAGGCTTTTTTCTGAAGGAACAAAGACTTATTTTCACGCGACAGAAATAGATGCAACGCGACGCATTCTTGTGGTAAAATGGAAGCAGGAACTTTTCACAAAGGAAGTGATCCCATGACGTTCCTACGACGCGCGCTTGAAGCGTTGACGGCGCTGTTCGGCGTCTTTGCGGCCGTCTGCATGATCCAAGGGAATTCGACGGCGGCGGCCGGCATGCTCGTGTTTGCCGCCGTGCCGGGGATATTGCGGTTCGTTCTGCGTGACTTGCCGAAGAAAGGCCAGCTCGCGAAGCTCTCGAAGGATACGCTCGCCGCGCTCCCCGAGGCCGAGCGCGAGGCTTCCGCGACGCTCTACGAAAAAGCGCAGCAGGATTACCTCGCAATCGACGCGGCGCGCAAGGGCCTCCGTGATGCGGCAATGTCCCAGGAACTCGCCGAGCTCCAGCCCATCTCTGTGCGCATCATGGACTACATGGGCGCGCACCCGGAAAAAATCCCGACGGCGCGGCGGTTCGTCACGTATTACCAAGACCGCACGGCGGCGCTCGCGAAAGAATTCGCCGAGCTCGAGGCGACGGGCGTCGAGACGCCGCAGGTCGAAGCGACAAAGACGAAGATCCGCCAGACGCTCGCGGCCATGGACGAAGCGTACACGGCAGAATTCGAGAAGCTTCTCTCGGACAAGCTGCTCGACGTCGACGCCGAGCTCAAAGTCATGGAGCAGACGCTCGCGGCCGACGGCATCGAGGACAAAGGAAAGACGGCGCCGCCTGCAGACGATGGTGGCGGCAGTTCGTTCGTGGACGGCAAAGAGCTTCCGCCGCCGGATGAGACGTTCCAGCCGAAGCCGCTCTCGTGGGCCGAACGCTTGAAGCGTCGCGAGGAGCAGAGGCAAGGCCATGGCATGCGAAACGGCCTCGGCCGCAAAGCTATCATCCGCCGTCCGGACGCGCAGCTCGCCATCATCCCTGCGCCGCTCTATCAGGACGTGCGCCGCCAGCGCATCCTCATGAGCGCGCTCGCCGTGCTCCTCGGTACGTTCGGCGCGCACCGCTTCTACCAAGGCCGCATCGGCCTCGGCATCCTCTACGTCCTCTTCTGCGCGACGGGCCTCCCGACGATCATCAGCATCGTCGAAGGACTCCGCTACGCCACCATGCCGCTCGAGAAATTTTATGAAAATGTGTACCGGCCCAGCAGTTTACAACTTTTGAGTCCTGAAAAATAAAATAGCGCATGACGCGCCTTTCGAAGTACAATAAGTCTGCAACAACAAATAACTCGAAGCGAGGC
>OMWS01000036.1 GCA_900314825.1 uncultured Veillonellaceae bacterium
ATCGATGCTTCCTCTCATGTGCACGCGACCGGAAGGTCTCTTCGGATTCCTGCTTCACCTCAACTTTTCTATCAATCGAAATCCTTTTTTATGATATCATAGCGACATGGTTTTTACAAGATATCTTTGCTCGCTCCTACGCAAAGAGCCGGCACGTCATCCGACCTGCCGGCTCTCCCTCGACTCCATGGACATTGCTGCGCCATGGAGTCGATTTCTGTCACTGAACTTCGCTCCGTACGATGGTATCGAAACAGATGGGCTTGCAGACATGGATGCGCTCGATCTCCCAATCCATCCCAGGATGCCAATAGACGGACTTCAAGATGCCGACGGCGGCGGACGGCGTCATGCAGTCATACGACACGCGCTCGACCTTGAATTCCGGCCGCGTGAAACACGCCGCCGCGCCGCTGACCTCCAAGCGAATCTGGTATGGATTCATACGATCAACCCCTTTTCCCTGTCATAACGGGCATCTTCCGTGAGGACGGCATGCCCATCGGTGATTTCTTCTGTACTCCCGTTCGCGAGCAACGCTTCGTATGCGCTCGCATAAACATCGACGGTATACTGCCTGGCCAAGCGGAACATCTTGCGCGTTGCACGCCCTTCTCGTATGGCAGAAGCAACAGATCCCAGCCGCTGCCGTTCCGCATCCGTTCCGACGGACAAAATGAGAATCGGCCGCTTTTCTTGACGAATGATGCGGAACGCCTTCGCCACTTGCTCGAACGGCAGCGGGTATTTTTCCAGAAGGTTCTGGATTTCAAAGGCATCCGTCTCGTTGAATTGAAACAGTTTTCGGAAATACAGCTGGATGGCCTCCGGCGCGTCAATGGCATGTGGATACGCCTCCCATACCATGTGCAAGAGTTGCGCCTGTTGCTGCAAATCGGGACGATTCCGCGGGAACGTTCCGAGGGAAAAGACGTGAACAAGACTGTCGTCGGCATTCCGTTTTCCTTCGCGGTTGCAGCGCCCGCCTGCTTGGATCACATGGTCGAGGCCGGCCTCCTCACGCCAGACGCTTGCAAAATCGAGGTCTACCCCCGCTTCGACGAGGCTCGTTGATACGACATGACACGGCAGTTTTTCTTGCAATCGTTGACGGATCTGACGGAGCACGGCCTTGCGATGTGCGGGACAAAGATTCGTCGTGAGATAGAAGCGGCTCTCCAAGGGGAGCGCGTCAAAGGCCTCGGCAACGCTCGCCTTTCCATTGAAAATGGCAAGCGACTGCTTCTGCTCCTGCATCCGCGTTGCGACTTCCAACGGAGTCAAGACGCCATCCTCGCGGACGAATCGGCAACGACGAAAGACCTCATCGCGTGCATACGTCTGTGGGGCGATTTCCGTCATACGGTCGAAGAACGATGACAGCATCGGCTGCGTCGCCGTGCAGAAGACGGCCGCGCATCCGTATCGCTCTACGAGCTCTCGGACGGCATCCATCGCCGGCCGAAGCAGCGGCATCGGGAGCATCTGCGCCTCGTCAAAGATGAGCACGCTGTGCGCGATGTTGTGCAGCTTGCGGCACTTGTTCGGACGATTCGCATACAACGATTCGAAGAACTGGTTGTTCGTCGTCACGACGACCGGCGCATCCCAATTCTCTGCGGCCTGATGCTCCCAGCGAACCGTCGCATCCTCCGCGTCCTGCGATTTCCAAGAGGCCTGGCAATGATCTTCCAGGACGATGTTATCGCTGAAAATCTTTCGGAAGACCTCCGCCGTCTGCAGGGTGATGCTCGTGTATGGGATGACGTAGATGATCCGTTTCATGCCGCGCCGCAGGGCGAGTCGCATCGCGAATGCCAGGGATGCGAACGTCTTCCCGCCTCCCGTCGGCACGGTCAACGTGAACACGGAATCCTCCGTGCGTCCGGCAACATCGAGGCAAGCGCGCAGGATCTGCGTCCTTCGTTCATCGAGCGTCGTCACAGGATGTCCATAATGGACATCCTGCGTTTCGACGCTCTCCCACAGCTTTTCAAGGAGAGGCGCTTCCTCGCGAACCTCCTCTGGCCGCATGAATGCTGCGGCGTCCAAGTAATCTGCATCCGTGAGGCAGGAGAACAGCATCCGCGTGTACAGCATGACGGTTGCCATCTGTTCCACGCTTCCATTCGGGAGAGCGGCGGTGCTTCGAAGGAGCGGCAGCTGCTCGAGGGCGGGAAACTTCGGAAGATGAATCGATTTTGGAAGCGCCGACAGACATTTTGTTGTATCCGCCTTCTTCATCCCCGCCTGGAAATCTTGCAAATTGCGCAGCCCGCCGTGATGACCGGCAACGACAAGCGCCGCGATGTTTGCCTGCCACCGCGTTTTTGCTGTTGCAGCCTGCAGGAGATATCCGGCACCGACGCAGGCATGTGGAACACGATGAAAACTCTCGCCACGGGTGTAGCTCTGAAAGCCGTCGGAGGATTTTCCGAGATCATGGAACGCTCCGACAAGATTCCCCATCGCGGCATCGCCGCCTGCGAAGCGACTCGCATATCTCGATACATTGAGCGAATGTTCGCTGAGCGTTTGTGTCTTCCCGTTTTTCGTATGTGCAATCACTTCCATAAAATATCACCTCGAAAAAAAACTTCATTTAGCAGTAAAATTATTTAATTACTTCTTTTTGTTGTTTGTATCATACCGCATCTGTGATATAATGTCAATAGAAAAACAAAACGTTTTGAAAAATTTTCGAGGTGCCCATTATGTCTTCGTTCAACATCAACTTGAAAAAATACCGCGAGTTGCGCGGCATGACGCAACAAGAAATCGCATCTCAGCTTGGCATCAGCCAACAAGCGTACGGTCAGTATGAACGTGCCACCAGAGAACCACGGATTGATACCTTGCGTTCCATGTCGAAAATCTTGGGAGTGTCACTTGACGAATTGCTCGGCACCACAGATAACGCAGCTGACCGTTTCACACGGTGCATAGCTTATCTGGAAAGCCTCGGCTTCCGCATTGAGCAGGATGAAACCTCCGTCTGCGTATATTTTCCGGATTCTCCGAAATCCATTTCCCACGAGCAATCTGTTTCTTTTCCAACAAAGGATCTTTTCACGGCCTGCATATCGAGCGTGCTCGATCGTTCGGATCGCGAGAATGCCAAGAGACGAGAAGATGCCGTGTACAACGCTTTGGCTGTCATAGCTCTGTTTCAGAAGCCCTGAGAGTGTTCATTCTCCTGATATTAGCGTAAGCGGGAGAACAACATCATCCTTTTTCTTTTTGTCTACTCTATATGTACAAAAGTTATCCACAGGTCTCCTCCTATGTTGTTGTTTTTATACATAATGTTTTTATGTTTTTAGGAGGAGCCGAAACCCTAGGAATCATGCGGTTTCCAAGAGTTTGAATGTGTCAAAACCAATGGATTATCATGTCAAATCCAATGGGTTTTGACATTCATTGTGTCACTTTCAATGGATTATCATGTCAAATCCAATGTCCTGCTTTCTTTAAAGTGTCAAAATCAATGGATTTTATGTTGACACTACTGTTTTTAGGAGGTACAATGAGCTCGAAATATGTCAAAACCAATGGATTCTGCACAAAAAAGTCATATTTTGAGCAAGGGATGATTCCAAATGTCACAGATAAAAAAGCCAGCCAGATATAAGCAGGGGCTGATTTTGACGAAGGACAACAAACTCATACGGATACACGGCAACATGACTCCCATGAGTTACAAGCTCATAAACTACTTTCTGTGGAGGGCCGTTAACGAGGGACGGCTCGACAATCTGCAAGCAGGTGCGATGGAGGTTTCTCGCATATTCAATATCAGAGACAACAAACGGGGATCTGCATTCAAGGCAGAATGCAAGAAAGCGATGGAAACCCTCGTAGAGATACAGGAAAAGGACGATACAGAAAAATGGACGTTCATCCCACTCATTTCGATGATGTCATACGATCACGGCATACTCACAGCTGATGTAAATGTAAAGATCACACCTTATCTCAAAGATTTGAAAGGGAATTTCACGCCGGTCGAAATCAAACACCTTGGAATCATGGGGTCATATGGTTCTATGCGTCTTTATGAGGTCTGTTTGTCATGGAAACGTGCGGGACAAGTGACATACAGCGTCGATGAATGGCGAGGACTGCTCGGTGCAACGAAAAAAACCTACGATGCATTTCCGCAATTTCGCAGGCGCATCTGGGAACCTTCCGTGGACAACGTGAATCGATTGACAGATATTCGTTTGAATCCATCCTATGTAAAGCAAGGCCGCAAGGTGACGCATATCACGGTAAGGATTTCGCAGGTACAGACGCTAGAGGTAGACCCTATGCCAGAGGATCCTCAATCACTTCTGTTATCACATGAAAATCCTATACAGAAAACTTTGGACGAAGCGCCCATAGACGAGTTACAGTCCCTCTACGAGGCAACAGGTGCGACTCCGTCCGCTGTGCGGAAATGGCGTAAGAAGTACCCGGAAGACGCGCTCCGATGGCTGCTAGGAAAGATCAAGCAGGCGAAGCCGAAGGACGTGGGCGCGTGGCTCGGGGCTGCCTGCAGGGACGGCGGGTGGCTCATGAATGCGTACCAGATTGAAATGCAAGAAAAGAGAGAACGTGTAGAGAAGGCCAGGAACACGGCGCATTTCGTGATTCCGGAGATTCCGGCGGATGCTGTCCCGATTCCGTTCGATGTGAGTGACGCACTGGAAAAAGCGCTCGTGGCGGTCATCAAGCAGCACCTGCAAAACGGGGATTTGAATGTCACGTCAAAGAGGGCTCTCGTAGAGCATCGTATGCAGCCGGCGGAGTTTGCAGAAAGATATTTGTGAATATTTCACGACTCGGAGGTTCTTCTGCATGAAATAATCATTTGTGAAGAAATAGAAAACGACGAACGTCAGGCTGCCATAAAACACTGCAATCTGACGTTCGTCGTTTCGTAAATATTCCTGTTATTCTTCTGTCAAAACATACGCCCGATATTTTTTTGCCAATTTCTGAAATTGTTCCGCTGGCAGCATGAGGACAAGCGGACGGACCCCCTCTTGTTTCTTGCTCCTGACGGAGATGGCATATCCTTGCTCCGTATCCTGCACATGATACGTTCCCTCTGCCACCCTCTCTGGTGCGCTCAGCTGCTCGACCAACTGGAAGAACTTGTCCATCACGGATTCCGGCTTCGTGCGTGCAGGGATCTTCATGACGATATCATTCGTCAAAAGGTCTCTCTGCTCGTAAAGCTGCGTTTGGATCGCTTCCGGCCATCCGCCGATCCTGGCAGCTGCATTCAACTTGATGGATCCGTCATCGTACAGCCGCTGGATTTCCGGAATCAGATGCGATACCTTGTCCCAATAAAACACGCTTGTCTGTGCGATTTCCAATTCCTCTGCGACCTTGCTGAGGACGGCATTCGCTTTGCGCTTCCGGAGCATTTCCAGTTTTGTGTGGACGGCGAATGCACGATCATGCGCGGAAAGCGCTGCCCGCTGGATATAGTTCGTATCGGAAACGATCTCGCGCGCCTGATCGTCAGAAAGTTCCCCGTACCCGTAGACGCGCGCATCAATGAAGCGATATTTTTCCTCCTGGGTCAGCCGGTAGAGGATGCCATAAATCTCGTTGCGCGTATTCCCTGCCAGAATCTCATAGCGGCTTCCCGCCGCATCCATGGCGCGCACGACAATGGGCTGCAGCATCCCGTTGTGATAGATGCTCTCCGCCATCAAAATCTTTTTTTCATCTGAAATCGGCGAGAAATCATTCCAGGCATCCGGCGTCGCTTCCAGCAAGCTGCGGTCCAGCGTCTGGTAGGTGCCTGCTTTTCCTGCGATCGACTCGATCCTTGCTTCCGCTTTCTGGTTTCTGGCATCGTCGTGCGCGGCTCCCGTCGCCGCCCCTGCCGTCCCCAGCCGCTCTGCGATCGCGCGTTGGAGATTTTCGTCATCGAAGCGCGCACTGACGCCGATTTCTCCCTGGATATCCTCCGGCCGGGCATCCGGGCTCACGAGCTTGATCTCACGCAATGGAATTCACCACCTCGTCCAAGAGCCTTGCATAGGCTTTCGATGCTTTGCAGGATGGGTACTTCGTCGTCACGGGAAGCCCCTCGTTCTCCGCATTGACAACATCCTGGTTGCGCGGGATCATCGTCTCGAACAGCTTCTTGTCCCACGCGCCCTTGACCTGCGGCAGAAGCGCATGGAACGACGTCGTCCGGTCGACCACCTGCGTAAAAAAGACGCCGAGCAGCTGGAGCGACGGATTCAGCTTGCGGCTTTTCCCCATGAACTGCACGATGCTGTTCGCTCCGATGACAGAATCCATCGCCGGCTGGATGGGGATGATGACGTAATCGGAAGCGATGAACGCCGAGCTCACTTCGTTCGAAAGAGCAGGACGGTCATCGATGAGGATGTAGTCATACCGGTCGAGCTTCCTCGCCTCATCGATGATCGTGCGGAACATGGTAGCGCTTGCGATGCTGTCGGAAGACAGCGTGCTGTACACGCCATCCAGCCGCAGGTCCGAAACGATGATATCGATGCGCTTGTAGGCGGTTTTCTGGATGTAATACGGAAGCGTCTGGTGGTCTCCGTCCACCATGCGGTCAAGGATGAGCGCTCCGAGATAATTCGGGACGGGAGCATTCGTATCAAACCCGAATCTGCCGGACAAGTTGCTCTGCGGATCGGCATCGATGAGGAGGACGGTCTTCCCACGCTTTCCCAAGAGATCTGCAAATGCAGCAGCCGTCGTCGTCTTTCCGACGCCTCCCTTGTTGTTCGCAATGCTGATGACAATTCCTGGATGATTCACCTGATCCTCCATGTCCTTCTGCTCCTCTTTCGCATACAAATCGTCCACAGCTTCATCGAGCAACCGCGTTTTCGGTCGTCCCGTTTTTTGAGCGAGCGTGTTCAGCTTCTCTGCATTGTCATTGGACAACGTCGTATTGATGGTCTTACGGTTTACAACGCCTGGCAAAGGAATCCCGCCTTTCGATAGAATCATCATGAAGGTTCTACAACCTCTTTGAATGGATTATATCATTTAAAAGCAAATTCAACAATAGGATGTAGGATATTTTGTGTCAAGCAGGAAAGGCCGCGCTTTGCAGAGCACCCAACAGTTTCCCGGAGCTCTTTCGATGAAAAGTTTTCAACGGTTGAAAACTACGAAAAATCTAAGAAAAAAACTCCATCGGAAAAATTTTTCGCTGTTTTTTTTGATGCCGTCCATCCAGCGGTCGTTGTGAAATCATAAGAAAAAGCATATACTGAAGGCAACACAACAAGAGGAAGTGCTGGCATGAAAGCGAAGGAACAGACGGTCGAGTACGCGCCGGGCATGCGCGTGCTCGTGCGCGACGAGGAATGGATCGTCAAGAAGGTCGAGCAGAATCCGATGGGCGGTGCGGCGCTGCACTGCATTGGCGTGACGCTTCTCGTGAAAGACCGCAGCGCCATCTTCCTCACGGCGCTCGACGAAGCGCGGCCCGTCGATCCCGCCGCCGTGCAGTTGACGGTCGATGCGTCGCCCGCGTACCGGCGGACGCTCCTCTACCTCGAAAGCCAGTGGCGGCAGCGCATCCCGACAGACGCGGCCATCCACATCGGCCACCATGCAGCGATGGATTCCCTGCCGTACCAGCTGGCGCCGGCGTCGCTCGCGCTCGGCGAGCTGCGCCTGCGCATCCTCATCGCCGACGTTGTCGGCCTTGGCAAGACGCTCGAAGCCGGCATCCTCATGAGCGAGCTCATCCTGCGCGGCAAAGGCAAACGCATCCTCGTCGTCACGGGAAAATCCATGATGGCGCAGTTTCAGAAAGAGCTCTGGAACCGCTTCACGATCCCGCTCATCGCGCTCGACTCCGCAAAGATCCGCCAGATCCGCGCCGAGCTCCCGGCGAACTACAACCCATTCTTTTATTACGACAAGACGATCATCTCCATCGATACGCTGAAGAACGACATCGCCTACCGCACGCATCTCGAGCACGCGTATTGGGACATCATCGTCATCGACGAGGCGCAGAATGTCGCGACGCGTGGCCGCACGTCGCAGCGCTCGCGCCTCGCGCGCTTGCTCGCGGATCGCAGCGACGCGATGATCCTGCTCTCGGCTACGCCGCACGACGGGCGCGCGGAGAGCTTCGCCTCGCTCATGAACATGCTCGACCCGACGGCCATCGCCAACCCGAACGACTACACGAAAGACGACATCCACGGCCTCTTCATCCGCCGCGATAAGAACGACGTGCGCGACGAGATGCAGGACCGCGTGCCCGAGCGCCGCGTGACGAAGGAAACGATGACGGCGACAGCGGCTGAAGAACGCGCTTACGACCTCCTGACGCAACTCCATCTCGCCATGGACGACGCGCGCGGCGGCGGGCAGCAGCTCTTTGCGACGAGCCTCGAAAAAGCGCTGTTCTCGAGCCCTGCCGCCTGCGCCGAGACCATCGCACACCGGCTGAAAAAACTGGAACGCCTCATAGTGGATGGCAAGACGGATCGAAAACGCCGCGCTGCCGCGCAAAACGACATCGCTGCCCTGCGTCCGCTCCAAGCCGCTGTGGAAGCCATCACGCCCGAACAGTTCTCGCGCTACCAGCATCTCCTCGCGCTGCTCCAAAGCCCCGCCTACGGCTGGAATCCGCGCACGAAAGACGACCGCGTCGTCATCTTCACGGAGCGCGTCGCCACGATGACGTTCCTCGCCGCGCACCTGGCCGCCGACCTGAAGTTCCAGCCCGGCGCCATATCATGCATCTCCGGCTCCATGAGCGACGAAGAGCAGCAAGCCGTCGTCGAGCAGTTCGGCCGCCGCGAGGCATCCGTGCGCGTGCTCGTCGCCTCCGATGTCGCGTCCGAGGGCCTGAACCTCCACTACCTCTGTCACCGCCTCATCCACTTCGACATCCCGTGGTCGCTCATGACGTTCCAGCAGCGCAACGGCCGCATCGACCGCTACGGGCAGCACGTGCGGCCGGACATCCGTTATTTCGTCACGCAGACGAAAAACGAAAAAATCCGCGGCGATCTGCGCATCCTCGAGATCCTCGTCGAAAAGGAAGAACAAGCGCAGAAGAACATCGGCGACGCGACGATGCTGCTCGGCAAATATAACGTCGAAGACGAGGAAACCGCCGTCGCCGAAGCCATCGAGCAAGGAAAAGATGCCGACGACCTCGCCTCCGCGCTCGACCTCGCGCTCACGGACGACGATCTCATGGACCTCCTCGCGACGGAAGCGCCTGCTAAGACCGCAAAGCCGCAGGATGAGCAGACGCTCTACAGCGACACGGCGTATCTTCGGGCTGCGTTCGATGAATTTCAGGAGGAGCAAAGCGCCAGCGCGGAAGCCTATCAGGTGCAGCGCCTCGACGGCCGCCCCGGCCTCGCCATCCGCCTCACGGACGACCTGCGCCGCCGCCTGACGGCGATCCTCCCGCGCCCGCTGGCCAACGTGCTCGCGCAGCGCGAGAACCTGCGCTTCTACACGGACGCCGCCGACGTCATGGAGGCCGTGCGCGCGGCGCAGGAAAGCCGGATGGAGAGCGACTGGACGGACGTGCAATACCTCTGGCGCATGCATCCGATTTTTGACTGGGTCGATGACCGGGCCGGCCTCCTCTGCCGCCACGACGAAGCGCCGCTCGCGCTCGTCACGAAGCTCCCGCGCCATACGACGATGTACCTCATGAATGGCAGCATCCCGAACCGCAAATCGACGCCGCTCGTCGACGAATGGTTCGGCGTGCTCGTCGAAGGCGGCGCCTGCGTCAAGATCCTGCCCATGCGCGAAGCGCTGGCAAAATGCGGCATCCACGCGGGTGTGGAACTGCCGAACGGCGTCGACCAAGAACTTTATGTCGAGAATATCCAAGAAGAAGCGCAGGCCAATCTCCCGGACGCCATCTGCGCCGCGACGGACTACCTCACGACGCGCTATGACGAGTACCGGCAGCGCACCGACACGCAGATCGCGGAAGCGCTCGCGCGCCTCGAAAAACTGCGCGGCCGCCGCAAGGACTACGAGCTGAACCTCTTTGAAAACCAGAGCGTGCGCCGGCGCACGGAAAAGCTCAACGAAATCGACCGCCTGTTCGACCGCTTCGTCACCTGGGTGCGCGACACGATGACGATCGAGAACCATCCCTACCTCCGCGTCATCGCCGTGGTGACGGGACGGACAGATGATTAAGGGAGGAAGCGCCATGGCAACATCGACGAAAGCCCTCGACCTCACGGGCATCGACAACATCAACGAATACTTCACGAACCACTATTTCCAAGCCATGCTCGGCAGCGACGTCCTGCCGCGCATCACCGCTTGGACGAAAGCGGCCGGCGCGCCGTGGTCTGCGCTGCGGGCCGCGGCGCGGCCGTATTTCCGCGCGCGTGAGCGGCTGTCGCATGGCCTGACGTATGGCGAGCGCTTCGAGATGATCACGGAGCTCGCCAGGCTGTATCTCGCGGCGCTCGGCTATGGCGCGATGCAGCCGGAGACCCTGACGATCGGCGAGGGCAGTGCGGCGGAGGACCTGCCCGTCGCGCTCGAATGCCGCGACAAGGATCGGCAGCCGCTCCTCTGGGTGCTGCTCGTCGCATCGGACGACCCTGGCGCGAGCGTGCTGAAGAGCGCCCCGTTCTCTGCAGGGACGGGGGCGGAGACATTCCCGGCGGGCACGGAAACGGGCGCAGGCATGGCGTCCCATACGGGCGCGGCGTTTCTTCCCGACCGCACGATGGAATCGCTCGTCGGCGCAATCTTTTTCGACCAGCCCGCGCCGCCGCGCTTTCTTTTGCTCATCGGCGCGCGGGAGGTCGCGCTTGTCGACCGCGAGACATGGAGCGGGACGCGCTATCTCTCGTTCGACCTCGACACGATTTTCGGACGGAACGAGGACACGACGCTCGCGGCCATGACGGTGCTGCTGCATCATGACAGCGTGTGCCCGAGCGATGGCGCGAACGTGCTCGACGCGCTGCGCGAGGAATCCGACAAGAATGCCGAGGGCGTCTCGGACGATCTGAAGTACGCGCTGCGCGAGAGCATCGAGCTCCTCGGCAATGAAGTGCTCGCGTACTACCGTGCGCATCCCGCGCATTTCCGCGAACATCCGGACGTTGTCAAGCATCATCCGGAGCTTTTTGTCGTTCATCGGGACGACGGCGCGTACACAGCGGACGACATCGCGGCGGGCGAGCTGACGATCGAGTGCCTGCGCTATCTGTACCGCATGCTCTTCGTGCTCTTCATCGAGTCGCGCGGCGACGAGCTCGGCTATGCGCCGATCAAGGAAGCCGTCTACGCGACGGGGTACTCCATCGAGCACCTGCGCCAGATCGTCGACGACCTGCCCGCAGAACCCTCAGCGACCGTGCTCTCTGGCACGTACCTCGGCGACAGCCTGAGCAAATTATTCAACACGATCTACGACGGCTATCCCGCGACAGAAGAAGGCCAGCAAGCGTTCTTCCGCTCCGAAAGCCTGCACGACACGTTCCTGCTGCCGCCGCTCAAGGCGCATATCTTTGACCGCGAGCGCACGCCGCTCGTGCGCGACGCACGCCTCAGAAACGCGACGATGATCCGCATCCTGCGCCTCATGAGCCTGACGCGCGCCGGCAAGAAGAACACACGGCGCGGCCGCATCTCGTATGCGAATCTCGGCATCAACCAGATGGGCGCGGTCTACGAGGCGCTGCTCTCGTATCGCGGCTTCATCGCACGCGAGACGCTCTACGAAGTGAAGCGCGCAAAAGACAGCTTCAACGAGCTCGACGTCGGCTATTTCGTCCCCGAAAGCGCCCTCGATGGCTACACGCCCGACGAGCGCGTGCGCTATGAAAACGGCCCGGAAAAAGGCCGCCTGCGCTGCTACCCGCCCGGCACATTCATCTACCGCCTCGCCGGCCGCGAGCGCGAGAAATCCGCGTCATACTACACGCCGGAGGTCCTGACGCGTTGCCTCGTGAAGTACGCGCTGAAAGAGCTGCTGAAAGGCAAGAGCGCCGACGACATCCTGCGCCTGACGATCTGCGAGCCGGCCATGGGCTCGGCCGCGTTCCTGAACGAGACGATCTCCCAGCTCGCCGAGGCGTACCTCGACAAGCGCCAGGAGGAACACAAAGCCAAAGGTCTCCCGCGTCTCTCGTACGACCAGCGCGCGGCGGAGCTGCAAAAAGTGAAGATGTACCTCGCCGACCGCAACGTCTACGGCGTCGATCTGAATCCGACGGCCGTCGAGCTCGCGGAGGTCTCGCTCTGGCTGAACACGATCTATCGCGGCGGTTTCGTGCCGTGGTTCGGCACGCAGCTCGTCTGCGGCAATTCGCTGATCGGCGCGCGCCGCGACTGCTACCGCATCGAAGCGCTGACGACGAAAACAAAAAATATGCACTGGTACGACCAGGCGCCCGTGCGCCTGAAGCCCGGCGAAGCGCGCACGCAGTCGAAGCAGGTCTACCATTTCCTCACGGGCGACCCGGGCATGGCGAGCTACACGGACAAGGTGATCAAGAGCCTCGCGCCGGAGCGCATCCAGGAGATCAAAGCGTGGAACAAAGCGTTCACGAAGCCGTACACGCGCGAAGAGCTCGCGACGATGCTGCGCCTCTCGGGGCAAATCGACGCGCTCTGGCAGCAGCAAGTGCAGCTGCGCGAGACGCTGGAGCAGGAGACGACGGATCATCTCTCGATCTACGGCCACGAGGACCCGGCGACGGACAGCCGCATGACGATCCGCGGCAAGGATGCGGTTTACGAGCGCATCTATCAGTCCGCGCACGCGAAAAACGCCGGCCCCTATGCGCGGCTGCGCTTCGCGATGGATTACTGGTGCGCGCTGTGGTTCTGGCCGATCGAGCGGGCAGGGGATCTGCCGACGCGGGCGCAGTTCCTCGCGGAGATGGGCTTCATCCTCGAAGGCACGGCGCGGACGAACCGCGGCGGGGACTTCCTGCAAGAGCAGACGCTCTTCGGGCCGGAGGAGCAAAGCCTCTTCACGAATGACATCGAGGAAGCGCAGGATGCGATGGCACGAAAATTCAGCGCCTGCCTGCCGCAGGACACGGAGGTCGATCTCGACAACCTCTGCAATCTCTTCCCGCGCCTCGCGCTCGTGAAAGCGATCGCGAAGAAGAACCGGTTCTTGCATTGGGAGCTGGAGTTCGCGGACGTGTTCGCGAACGACGGCGGGATGTCGCTGATGATTGGGAATCCGCCGTGGGTCAAACTGGAATGGAAAGAGCAGAACGTCCTGTCGGAAGCGAATCCGCGCTTCGCCATCAAGAAGCTGACGGCGAAGCAAACGGCGGACGAACGCGCGGAAGCGCTGGAAGTGGGCGAGACGCGCGCAGCGTATTTCGAGGAATACGAGAGCATGGCCGGCCAGCAGAATTTCCTGAACGCCGTGACGAATTATCCCGACCTGCGCGGGCAGCAGACGAATCTCTACAAGTGCTTCCTGCCTCTTTCGTTCCGCGTGATTTCGACGAAGAAGCGAAACGACGAGAAGACCTTTGATGGCGTTGCAGCCTTTGTGCATCCAGAAGGCGTGTTCGATGATCCGAACGGTGGTGCACTTCGGGAAACGCTTTTCGCTCGTTTGCGAACACGGTTTTCGTTCGCAAATGAGCGGAAAATTTTCCACGAAGTGCACCACCATACCGCGTTCTCTTTGAACGCTTATGGTGGTCCACTTCGCGCGCCCGCGTTCGACGCGATCAATGATTTGTATATCCCCGCGACGATTGAAGAATGCTATCGAGGAGACGCGAAGAAGCCCGTGCCAGGGTTCAAGGACGCGGACGGAAAACGAAATGTGGAAGGTCATCCACATCGCATCTTGCATATCACAAAAGAGGAATTGCAACTGTTTGCGAGCTTGCTCGATAATAGCGACAAATGGAAAGAAGCTAGGTTGCCTGTCATTCATGCACAAGAACTTCTCGACGTGTTGCGAAAATTAGATGCTATAAAAGAAAAGGTCGGAAATCTTCTGGCAGAAGAAAAATCAGAGGATGATGCTGTTTATACGACGGTCTGTTGGGATGAAACGAATGCTCAGAAAAAAGGAATCACGCGAGCGAAAGTGAGCTTTCCAGATTCCATGGAGGAAATGATTTACTCTGGGCCGCAGCTGTATGTAGCAAATCCTGTTTTTCAGACAACGCAGAGAGTTTATCGTGTGAATAGCGATTACGATAGAATTGACCTCACAGATATTCCAAAAGACTATCTCATTCGGAGCAAGTATCTGCCCGCAATACCGATGCAAGATTATCAAGCACGTGCACCTAAGACGCCTTGGAAGAAGAGTGCTCTTACACAGTATCGAATTGCGAATCGTGAGATGGTTTCATGCGAGCTCGAAAGAACGTATACGCCTTGCATTCTTCCACCAGGTGTGGCTCATGTGCATACAGTTTTTAGCGTTGCATACAAGGATGAATCTCTCGTTCCACTCATGGCTGGACTCGGAGCGAGTATCGTCTATGATTTCCTCGTCAAGGTCATCGGCAAAGGCCACGTGAACTACAGCACAAACATGCTCTTCCCCATCGCCCACTCGAAATACGACGCCCCCATCATGCTCCGCGCCCTGCTGCTGAACTGCCTCACGAAATATTACGCCGACCTCTGGCACCGCCAGTTCCGCGCAGCGTATGCGGAAGACCATTGGGCGCTCGCGGATGATCCCTTGCTCGATCCCGCACATTTCTCTGCGCTCACGGACACGTGGACGTGGGACACGCCGCTGCGGACCGATTACGAGCGGCGCATGGCGCTGGTCGAGCTCGACGTCCTCACGGCGCTCGCGCTCGGACTCACGCTCGCGGAGCTCCAGACCATCTACCGCATCCAGTTCCCCGTCCTCGCCTCCTACGAGGCCGAGACATGGTACGACGCGCACGGCCGCATCGTCTACACCATCCACCGCGGCATGACCGGCACAGATGGAGAGGGACGGAAATTCGTCGGCGTCAGCAAGGACGAATGGGAACGCATCCGCCGCCACGCAGACGACCCTGCGTTCACCTACGACCACGCCTTCACCGACGACACCCAGCCCGGCGGCCCCCGCGAGCGCACGATCACCTACGCCGCGCCGTTTGTGCGCTGCGACCGCGAACGCGACTACGCGCGCGTGTGGGAGGCCTTTGCGAAACACGCCTGAATCTTGCCTTTTCGCGGGCAAAACAGTAAAATAGAATCATCAAAAGGAGCTGCTGCTATGCCATTCGTATTCAAAGCGTGGGAAGACCTGACGATCCAAGATGACTTCATGTTCAAGGCCGTCATGAAAAGCAAGGGACTCTGCATGGGCGTGCTGGAAGCCATCTTGAATGAACCCATCCACGATATCAAATATCTCGGCGAAGAGCTCTCGCTCAAAGCCGGTTACATGAGCAAAGGTGTGCGCCTCGATGTTTACGTCGAAGATGCAGCGCATACGGTTTATGATGTCGAGATGCAGGTCGGGAACGAAACGGACGAAGAACTTGCAAAACGCATGCGATACTATCAATCGCAGATGGACGCAGAACTCTTGTCACGTGGCAAGGATTACGTCGAGCTCAAAAAGACGATCATCATTTTCATCTGCCCGTTCGATCCCTGCAAACGCGGATGGCATCTCTATTGGTTCGAGAATACATGCCGTCGCGACGCGACGTTGAAATTGAATGATGGATCTATCAAGATCATCCTCAATACGCACGGCACAGGCGAGGATATTTCGCCACAGCTCCAAGCGTTCATGGACTATGTGAACAGCGGCATCATCAACGCAAATCCATTGGTGCAATCTTTGGATGAACGTGTCAAAGAAGTCAAGCGGAACGAAGCGGAAAAGGTGAGCTATATGAAATACGAGCTGAACTTGCGTGACGCACGCAAAGACGGAAAGGAAGAAGGGCTAGCCGAAGGCAGGGAAGAAGGCAGAGCGGAAGAACGCGCGCGCTTGATGCGGATTTGGAAGATGTTTCAGGAGAAGCTCTCGTTCCCGGAAATCGCGCTTCGGACGGATCTTTCGTTGGAAGAGGTCGAACAAATCGCACAAGGATTCGGCGTTGTCTATTGAAACATGTCCCACGGCTGCGGCTGTGGGATTTTTCGCATGAGGAGAAATGATATGCTGCCGATGATTCTCGCCCGCCAGCTCCGGCAGGGACTCGAAGATTACATCCGCACGACGTTCCCGATGACGAATGCGCCGTTTGCCGGCTCGCTCGACGCTTTTTTCCGGGAGGGCGTGGGGGTCTGCCGCGAGCCGTATCTTTCCGTGAAGCTGCCGCTGCGCATGGCAAAGATCGATGCTTCGACGCTTGGCTTCGAGGGCGTCACGCTGCCGTTTCCTCCCTACGTCCATCAGGCGCAGGCGTATGCGCGGCTCCTCGGCGAGGCGGGGCGGTCGACGCTCATCGCGACGGGGACGGGCTCCGGCAAGACCGAGTGCTTCCTGTATCCCGTGCTCGAGTATTGCTGGCAGCATCGCGGCGAACCGGGCATCAAAGCGCTCCTCATCTATCCGATGAATGCGCTCGCCACCGATCAGGCCGGCCGCATCGCTGCCGCCATCGAGGGGATGCCGAAGCTCCGGGAGGCGCACATCCGCGCCGGCATGTACGTCGGCGCCGGCAGCGGCAGGCACGCCGCAGCGCAGGACGGCGCGCCGCACCGTCCGCAGGTCATCACCGACCATGAGCAGATGCTCGTGAGCCCGCCGGACATCCTGCTGACGAACTACAAGATGCTCGACTATCTGCTCGTGCGCCCGCATGACACGCGGATCTGGGCGGCGAACGGCCCGCGGACGCTCAAATATATCGTCGTCGATGAATTCCATACGTTCGACGGGGCGCAGGGGACGGACCTCGCGTGCCTGCTGCGCCGGCTGAAATCCCGCCTCGCGACGCCTCCCGGATATCTCTGCTGCGTCGGCACGTCCGCGACGATGGGCGGCGGCACGGATGCGGAGAGCCTCCGCACGTACGCGCAGGAAATCTTCGGCGAGTCCTTGGAAGACGACGCCGTGCTCACGGAAGACCGCCTGACGCCGGAGGAATTCTTCGCAGGGAAAACGCGGCGCTATGAGGCCCTGCCGGCGGCGGGAGATGTGTCGGAGCTCGTCGCGCTGGCAGAGGGCGCGGCAGCGGACGGCAACGCAGAAGCGGCCTACCTGACGCGCGCGGCCGCGTGCTTTTTCCCGGACGCCGGACTGCGCTTCGGCGATGGCGACGCGCAGGCGCGTCTGGAGCTCGGCAGGCGTCTCTCGGAGCACGGTTTTTTCCAAGACGTCCTCCAGGAGATGCGCGGCAACTGGTGGCAGATGCCGGCGCTCGCGGACGGCCTCGCGCGCAAATATGCAGAGGTGGCCGCATGGGAGCCGAAGGCTGCCGGGCTCGAGGCGCTCTTCGCGCTCGTCGCCTATGCGCGGACTGGGACGAAGGAGCGCCTGCGCCCGTTCCTCTTCGTGCAGGTGCAGCTCTGGATGCGCGAGCTCCGCCGCCTCATGGGGCGCGTCGATGGCGAGGACGTGCGCTACATGCTCGCGGCTGACCTCAACCACGCGCAGCACAAAGAATATCTGCCCGTCGTGAACTGCCGCGAATGCGGCGCGACGGGCTGGGCGGGGCTCGTCGATGAGCATCAGCAGGTCCACGCCCGTCCGCTCGAGACCTTTTACAATCTCTTTTTCCGTGCGAGCCAGGACATCGTGTTCCTCTATCCGGGATGCGAGCAGCCCGGCTCGCGGGAATTGCGGCCGGCAAAATTTTGCCCGACGTGCCACAAGCTCGTGTTTGACGGTACGGAGGACGTGTGCCCGGACGACGGCGCGACGTATCTCCGCGTGCTCGTGCCGCAGCAGCAGACGCTCGGCACGAAGTCGCAGCGGCAGTATGTCTGCCCGTTCTGCGGCAGCCATCGCGGCGTGTCGCTCATGGGACTCCGGGCTGCGACGGAGATCAGCACGCACCTCTCGCAGATCATGGCCTCGCCCTTCAACGACGACAAGAAGGTGCTGGCCTTCTCCGACAGCGTGCAGGACGCCGCGCACCGCGCGGGCTTCTTCGAGGGGCGCACGTGGCGGTCCGGGCTGCGCGTCGCGATGGAGCGGTACGTGCAGCGCGGCGGCGCAGGGAAGACGCTGCGGGCTTTCGTGCGCGGTTTTTTGGCGTACTGGGAAAAGATGCTCACGCCCGAAGCGTTCGTTAGCCAGTTCATCCCGCCGAATCTCACATGGCGGGAGGCATACCAGGACCTCGTCAAAACGGGCGCTTGGGGAAAGCATCCGCGCGCAAAAGCGCTCTGGGCGGATATCGAGCGGCGGCTCGCGTATGAAATCCTCCTCGAGTTCGGCGTGTCGAGCCGCATCGGCCGCACGCTGGAAAAATCGGGCTGCGCGCGCATGGCCGTTCCGGCCGGAGATGTCAAGGAGCTCGCGGCGCGCGTGCAAGCACGCGTGCAGACGGAGCTCGATGTCTTGCAGGGCGCGCCGCTTGCGTGGTTCGAGGAACTCTCCGCCGGCTGGCTGCGCGCGGCGCGAGAGGCCGGCGCCATCGCCGTGCAGGGCGGCGTGTTCGAGTCGCCCGTCCAGCCGAACCCCGTGCGGAAATTTTGCGAGCAGAATCTCGAGCGCGGCGCGTTCAATGGCTTCTGGCTCATGTCCACGCAGGAGCACAGCTGGCTGCCCAGCATGCAGCGCGGACGCAATACGCCGCATTTCCTCTATGACGCCTGCGGGGCGAAGGGGAAGAAGTGCCCGCGCGCGTTCGAGACGGCAGGCAGCCGGAGGTATCGCTCGCTCGTCGAGGATGCGCTCGAAACGGCGGATGCGACGGACCTCCTGCTGCACGATGAGATGCTACCCGAAGAAATCAGCCGCATCATTTTTGAGGAAGCGAAGAGCAACGAAATCGGCTTGCTCGACGTCCTTGCCGAGTCGCCGGCGGGTGAGCGTGTCTACGGCCTGTCCATGGAACGCATGAAGATCGGGAAGGGCGAGGGGCCGCTCGATTACTACGGCCACCTGTATGCCACGGGCGACCTCGTGCGCATCCATGCGAAAGAACACACGGGGATGCTCGCGCGCGAGGATCGCGAAGATGTGGAGACGGCGTTCAAGCGGAAGGGGGAGGACCGCCGTCCGTGGGATCCGAACGTGCTCTCCTGCACGCCGACGCTCGAAATGGGCATCGATATCGGCGACCTCTCGACGGTCATCCTCTGCTCCATGCCGCCGGGGCAAGCGCAGTTCCAGCAGCGCGTCGGCCGCGCCGGGCGCACGGACGGCAATGCGCTCGTGCTCGTCGTGGCGAATGCACAGCCGCACGATCTCTATTTCTACGCCGACCCGCGGGACATGATCGAAGGCGCGCCCGAGGCGCCGCACGTCTTCCTGCGCGCGTCCGCCGTGCTCGAGCGGCAGTTCCTCGCGTACTGCCTCGACGGCTTCGCGCAAGAGCGCGGCGCGGAAGCGCTGATCCCTGCGAAGCTCGGCAGCATCTTGCAGGCGCTCCCGCGCCGCGACGCAGCGAGCTTCCCGTATAACTTCCTGCATCGCATGGACTGCCGCCTCGTGCTCGACCAGAATATGTTCTTTTCGCTGTTCCCGGGCGAGCTTGATGCAGCGGCGAAAAAGGAGCTCCATGCGTATCTGCACGGCAGCGGCGGCGGAGTGGCCGAGGCGCCGGTCGGCGTGCGCATCCTCGGGGCTTTCGAGGAAGTGCGGAAGGAAATCGACGCGCTCAACGATCATATCCACGCGATCCAGGCACAGGTCAAGGAGCTCCGGAAAAAGCCGGACGATCCCTCGTTCCGCGAAGAGATCCGGGAACTTTTGCGCGAGCAGTCCGCGCTCGCGGACGTGAAGCAGAGCATCAACAACAAGAACACGTTCAATTTCCTCTCGGACGAAGGCCTCATCCCGAATTACGCCTTTCCCGAGGCGGGCGTCACGCTCAAGGCGGTGCTGTTCCGCAAGCGCGAAGAAGGCGGGGAAGACGCTCCCGGCCGCGCTTCCGGCGGAACGCGCCGCTCCGAGAACTTCGTCTATGAGTACCAGCGGGCCGCGTCGTCCGCGCTCAGCGAATTTGCACCAGAAAATGTCTTTTACGCCGGCGGGCATCAGTTTGCGATCGACCAGGTCGATGTCCAGACCATGCACGTCGAGCCCTGGCGCCTCTGCCCGAACTGCGCGCACGCGGAGCGCGAGGCGGACGTCCGGACGAGGACGGCCTGCCCGCGCTGCGGCGATCCGCATTGGGGCGATGGCGGGCAAGTGCGCAACATGCTGCGCGTGCGCATGGTCTATTCGCGCATGCCGATGCAGCAGAGCCTCATCGACGACAGCAGCGACAGCCGCATGGTGAAATTTTACACGAAGCAGCTGCTTGTCGACATCGACGAGGCGCACGCCATCGAACGCGCCTATGAGATGGGGAGTGACGAGTTCCCGTTCGGCTATGAGTTCGTGCGGCGCGCGACGCTCCGGGAGATCAACTTCGGCGAAGCGGATCTCGGTTCGGCGGGCAAGATGCGCGTGAACGGGCAGGAGGAAGCACGCAAGGGCTTTTCCATCTGTCCGTCGTGCGGCCGCATCGCCGACGCGAAAGGCCGTATCCATCACGCGCCGTATTGCAAGATCCGGGAGCAGGCGACGCTTGCGGCCGAGCAGGCGGCGGACTGCATTTTCCTTTACCGCGAATTTCAGACGGAAGCGCTGCGCGTCCTCATCCCCGAGACGACGGCGACGGGCGAGCGCGTGCGGACGGAATCGTTCGTCGCGGCGGTCATGCTCGGCCTGCGCGAGCAGTTCGGCAACGTCGATCATCTGCGCGCGTCCGTGACGGACGTGCCGGCGGAAGGCGCCGGCTACCGCAAGCAATACCTCGTCATCTACGACTCCGTGCCCGGCGGCACGGGGTATCTCAAGCAGCTGGCGCAGAACCCGGACATGTTCCCCGGCGTCCTCGAAAAGGCGCTGCACGTGCTCGAGACGTGCAGCTGCCGCGAGGACCCGGAAAAAGACGGCTGCTACCATTGCCTCTATGCGTATCGCCAGAGCCGGAGCATCGGCGACATCTCGCGCCGCACGGCCATCGAGCTCCTGCGGCAGATCCTCGCGGGGCGCGACCATATCGAAGAGCGCAAGACGATCGCCGACATCGCGACGAATGCGCTGTTTGACAGCGAGCTCGAGCGGATGTTCATCGAAGCGCTCGAGCACATGGGGAGCGCCCGGCGGCGCGTCACGATGCAGCAGTGCCTCGTTCATGACAAAAAGGGGTATCTCCTGACGATCACGACGGGTGCGAAGGATGCGCCGAACGATGTGGACGGCGAAAGCGCAGGCCGCACGTTCACCTGGGAAGTCGAGCCGCAAGTGATGCTCGATGCGGGCGACGGCGTCGCCGTGCCGTGCAAGCCGGATTTCGTGCTGTGGCCTGCGTTCGCGCAGAACGCCGCACACGGGCATCATCTGCCCGTCGCCGTCTTCACGGACGGCTTCCAGTTCCACCGCGACCGCGTCGCGGACGACACGCGGAAGCGCATGGCCATCCTGCGGAGCGGCCGCTACCGCGTCTGGTCGCTGTCGTACCAGGACGTGCGGACGGTGTTCGAGCCGCAGGACGAATACGCGGATGCGTTGCTCGATCCGGCCAGGATGCCGATGCAGGGGACGATGCGCCAGAAGGTGCTCCAGAAATTCGGCGGAAGTTCTTTGCACCCGGAGAAAGCGCGGGCGATGGATGTCTTGTTCGATTATCTGTCGTGCGCGGATGCCGAACGGCAATTCGCGATGCAGGCGCATGCGTACGGGATGGAACTCATTGACAGCGGTCACGCCAAGGCACGGACGGCGGAGGAGTTCGCCATGTGGAAGGAACAGCTGCAGCGCCTCGAAGTGCAAGCGCCGTTGCTCGCGGCTGGCGAAGCGTTCAGCGAGACGGCGGCGATGGGCAAGACGGTCTTCGCGACGTGGCGGCCATCGGCCGCGTTCCCCGAAGGGCTCGCCGTCCGGAGCGGTTTTTCTCTCACGGAAAAGACGCTCGTGACGGTCGCCTGGCTCGATGACCGGGACTTCGAGCGTGCAGGATTCTCTTGCGCGTGGAACGGCTTCTGGCCGTTCGTAAGCGTCATGCAGTTCGCACCGCATTTTCTCGCCGTCACGGAGCGCGGCCTCGCGGAGCAGGCGTATACGGCCCTGCGGCCGGTCGCGCCGGAGGCGGCGGACGCCCCCAGGGAGGCAACGAGCGCGGATGTGCCAACGGGAAGCGGCTGGACAGAAGTATGCGAGGAGTACGAGGGGGAAGAAGTTGCCCTCGCCTATTTCCGCGCGCTCGCCGCAGCCGGCGTCCCCGTGCCCGATCTCATCGGCGCGGACATCACGCAGGACGGCGTCGTGCTCGGTACCGTGGAGCTCGGCTGGAGCAAAGAAAAAGCCGCCTTCGTCTGGAACCTCGACGAGGCGGCGGGTCTTGCGGCGGCGGGATGGAACATTTTTGACACAAAGAAGAGCGCCGCAGATGCTGCGAAGCTCGTAGGAGGGGACGAAGCATGAGCGAGGGACAGAAGACCGCGATTGCAAAATCTTTTTTAGACGCCTATGCGAAGCTCCCGAAGCCCGACCAGCAGCGCATGTCGGAGTTCCTGCTCCAATTCTTCAGCGCGCCCGACCGCTCGGACTGGGAGCAGATGGATGCGTGCGCGTGGCTCGCGCCGATCCGTGACACGCTCGCGGCCGTCGTCGAAGAGCAGGACGACGCGCTCGTGCTCGTCTGGGTCATGCAGCGCGGCGCGGGAGATTGGAAGGCGGAGCGGGCAGAGAAGGAGCGCCAGCAGGCCGCAAAAGACCCGGCGCCCCTTCATTTTGTCGAGGGCGCGGAAGACCTGCGCTATGTCCTCGCGTGGCCGCTCGACCAGTGGCGCGTGTTCCTCCATCCGCTGCAGGAAAGCATCGTCGCGAAAGACTACTCCGGCCCGGCGCGCGTGCTCGGCGGCGCGGGCACGGGCAAGACCGTCGTCGCCATGCATCGCGCGCGGCGGCTGGCCTCCCAGTTGAAAGAGGGCAAGGTGCTTTTCACGACGTTCACGGCGAACCTCGCCGCTGACATCCAGGAGAACCTGCGGAAGATCTGCACGCGGGACGAGCTCGCGCGCATCGAGGTCGTCCACATCGACACCTGGGCGGCGGCCTTCCTGCGCCGTGCTGGCTATCCGGCGCGCATCTTGTACGATCCTGCGCTCTTGCGTGACATCTGGGAGCACGCCATCGCCGAAGCTGCTGCCGAGGAGCTCGGGCAGGACGCCGGTTTCTTTGCCGAGGAATGGCATCGCGTCGCGCTGCCGCAGCATGCGCTGACGGAACAGGCGTATCTGCGCGCCTCGCGCGCCGGACGCGGCGTGGCGCTCACGCGCGCGAAGCGGAAGATGGTATGGCAGGTCTTCTCCGCGTACCAGCGGCAGATGAAAGCGCGCGGCCTGCGCGATGCCGACTGGGCGATGGAAGAAGCCCGGACGATCATCGAGCAGGAACCGCAGGACGGGCTTTATCCGCACGTCATCGTCGATGAGGCGCAAGACCTCAGTCCCGTCGCCATGCGCCTCCTCCGCAGCCTCGCGGGAGCGGAGCACAAAAATGACATCTTCCTCGCGGGCGACGCGCACCAGCGCATCTATCACCGCAAGGTCGTGCTGAAGCACTGCGGCATCCGCATCCAGGGCCGCAGCAGCATCCTGCGGCTGAACTACCGCACGACGGAAGAGACGCTTACATATGCGATGGCACTTTTACGCGGCCTTTCGTTCGACGACCTCGACGGCGGAATGCTCGCAGATGACAGCAGCACGTCGCTCCTCCATGGCGAGCGGCCGCACGTTCAGCTCTTCCGGACGGCACAGGAAGAGATCGCCGCGATCCAGAAAGAAATCCGCGCGCTCACGCAGCGCGGCGTCGCGCTCCAGGACATCTGCGTGACGGCACGGTCTCATGCGCGCCTCGCTTCCTATCGCGAAGCGCTCGCGCCGCTCTTCCCCTGCTATGAGATCCGTCGTCGTGAACCGGAAGACCGCCACAAGGACGGCCTGCGCCTCGCGACCATGCACCGCGTGAAAGGGCTCGAATTCCCCTATGTGTTCTTGTGCGGCGCAAGCGCAGGAATCCTCCCGCCCAAAAGCGTCGAGGCGCTCACGGATCCTGTCGTGCGCGAAGAAGCGATGACCTCGGAGCGCTGCCTGCTCTACGTCGCGCTCACGCGCGCGCAGAGGAAAGCGTATCTCTTCGGGGTTGGCACGTGGTCGCCGTTCATAAAAAATGCATGAAACAAAGGCAATGGATTGCACGATGGTGGCGCCATTGCCTTTTTCTTTTTGACACTCCCGATGATGGTGTTGTGGTGTGAGGGGAAAATATGTCCATAATGGACATCCCTCGCTCAGCGTGCATAGAGTCTGTTCATTCTTTCGTCGTTCTCAGTGTTTTTCTCGAACGGATGCCGTATTCCTCGTTTTTTTCTTGTAGAGCCCGTCGATCAGCTCGTCGACGATCTCGCGATGCGTTTCTGTGAGCGCGAGGTATTTTTTGATCTGCGCTTCCAGATGAGCGTCATTTGGGATGGTGGCAGCAGGGTCTTCGTTCATGCCGAGCAGGTAGTCGGTGCTGACATTGAAAAAGCGGGAGAGCTTCTTCACGTTCAATGTTGGCTGGATGGCGCCGTTCTCGTACTTGTTGTAGGCCGTGCGCGTGATGCCGAGGATGTCTGCCATTTCTTGTTGGGACAGATGGCGCTTTGTCCGCAGGATGCGAAGACGCAGTGCAGTGGCTGTCAAAGGCATGGGAACACGACCTTTCTGTCAATGATTCTGGAGCCCGAAACGTGCGCAGAGCGCGTCTTCGTCGGCTTTGCGTGTCGCTCTGTTTTTCTCGTCGGCATCGTCTTCGTAGAACGCGACTTCGAGGCAGAGCGCGGCGCGGCTCGCGCCGACGTAGAGCAGGCGGCGGATGAGCGGGTCGTCGAGGGGCGAGGTCTCGGCGTCGATGAGCAGCACGGCTTTTGCTTCGAGGCCTTTGAACTTGCGCGTCGATGTGAAAAGGATTTTTTCGGGCTCTGGCATCAAGGAAAGTGCATGACCGGCGAGCTTGGTATCGAGCGGCAGATGGCTGTGCTTGACGGAATGAATTGTGAGGATGGCGATGTCCTCAGGCGCGAGTCCTTCGCGGAGCATCTGCGCGACGAATTGGTCGGCGCGGCAGACCGTCGTGAAAATCGTCGGCGTCCGCTCCTTCAAGATCGCCTGCAAGCGGTACTGCGTCGCGGCCGCTTGGTTGAACGGGTCGATGCGCTTGCGCGTGCCCGTGCGGCGGTTCGTCTGCCACCAGCACCCGCCGTCGTAGTCGATGCCGCCGTCCTTCACCTCGATGGAGAGGATGCCGTGCTCCGGGTGCAGGACGATGAAATCCCCCTCGCCCTCGGAGCGTACCTGCCCATCCTCATTCAGCCAACGGAACGAATAGAAGATCGTGTAGCGGTCATCGAGCGTCAAGAGCGCCTGATAGACCGCTTTTTCGCCTGCGCTTCCGTGGAACGACGGCTGCGTGTCGAGCGCGCTCGGATAGATTTTTGCCATCGCAAGTTGCCTCCTTCGTTACATCGGGACTTCGTCGTTCAAGAACGCTTCCGGCCCGTCCTTCAGCGCCGCGTGGCAGCGGTTCAGCCGTTCGAGCAGTTCGTGATCTTCGCGCCGCTCCGCGCGCTTCTCGACGATCGAAATCTGCAAGCGGACGTGGGCGATGACTTCGCCCGCGTGATCCATCAGCGCTTGCGCTTCTTCAAGGAGCTTGCCCCAATTTCGGGGATTCGGCTTCGTCGCGAGGAACGCGTTGTAATAGTTTTTGAGCAGCGCGAGCTCGGCCTCGCACGTCTTCAGCGTCGCTTGGACGGCTACGGGGTCATCAGCATAGTCCACCTGCGCCGTGAGCCATTCGAGCAGATGGACGGAGCGCGGCACGATCTCGAGGACGGCCGCGAGCTGCGCGGCTTCCTTGCTGTCCGTGTTGTAGATGGCGCTCATGTCGCCGTTGACCATGGCGATGTAGAGGTTGATGGACATATAGGGAATCCGGTAGCCGCCGCGTCCCGTGCCGCCGTCGGCGCTCATCGCGCCGTCCTTGATCTTCCGGCGCACGGTGTAGATGCTGCACCCGAGGATTTCCGCCGCTTCTTCGACGGTGAATTCATCCTTGCTGTAGAGGAGCTCGCGCTGGGCATCCGAGAGTTCAATCATCAAATTCGCCTCCAAATCGTAAAGTGTTTTGCTTTATTTCCTTATCTCAAATTCCACATGATGCGCATCTCCAAGTCTCCTAGGGAAGCTTCAAAATGTGCGAAGTTTTATAAATGAAATCGAAAAAGAGCATTTAACAAAACAAAGTTTGCAAAAATTATACATAAATATATCAACAGCATTATCCACCATTCATTTTCGACTTTTTCCGTTGACCTTTCCGTTGTAAAATGCTATCATGGAAGCACTAAGAAAAAACAAACCGCAACAACGAAAAATCGCATAAAGAAAGAGTCCGTCGAGGCTGCAACCTCGACGGACTCATGAGTACATCCTGTGAAACCACCACAAGACGCACTTAATTACCATCTCCAATTGTAGCAGACTTTCGGGAAAAGTGCAAGTCAAAAAGGGCCTCACAGGACGTGACGCCCTTTTTTCGTGCGTTTTTCTCCGAAGGAGGCTGCCATCATGGAAGCGAAGGAACAACTCATAAAGGAAACCATCCAGCAATCGCTGGCTGCAGCGGACGCCGCGCGCGATCCGAAAGCCGTCAACGGCGTGCATCTTTCCGCGACGCACTGGTCGATCTACAAGCTCGTCAAAGGGCTCGCGAAGAAGCACACGTATTGCTATGCCGGCAACAACTACATCGCGCGCGAGCTGCATCTGAGCCGTTCGCGCATCTCGCATTGCATCACGGATCTCTGCCACGCGGGGATGCTGTGCCGCCGCTGCCATGCCGAGGACAGCGAGCACCCGCAGTGGATCACGCGCCGCGACCTGCTGCCCGTCCCAAAAAAAATCTACGAAAACATCCCGACGGATGCGCCGGAGGTAGGCGAACACATCGCGACACTGATGGAAGCTTTGCATGGCTATGCCGTGCGGAAAGAAGACGACAAGAAACAGGTCGCACAGCGCCGCCGCCTGTTCCACAAAGCGCAGCAGAACGGCATCCTGAAGCACGAGCTCATCGCCATCCTGCATAGCGCAGCGCACTGGCCGCTCGACTACATCGAGGAGAAGCTCGGCATCCTCACGGCCTCCATCAGCGTCGAGAGCCCGATCCGCTTCCTCTGGGCCGCGCTGAAGGGCGACTGGAAGCCCGGCCGCAAGGCGAAATGTGCCGCGAAGAAAGCGACCGCACCGAAAAAAGTCACGCCGGAGCGCGCAAGCATCCATTACGAACCGCGCCCCGTGACCGAGGAATATGTCCCCGAAACAAGAAAGACACGCGAAGACCGCATCAAACGCTGGCTGCATCCGGGAAGCACGGCCTACAAAAAACAGATGGCTTATATCAAGGCAACGTCGCAAGCCTGATGCGTTCTTTCAAAACAGCATATTTTTTCCACGATTTTGAAGCAGACGCAACCCGTCTGCCTTTTTTGCACCCAAAATTCGATGAGGACGGCATTTTCCCGCCACGCTTGCTACATTTCTCTCCCAAATATCCCCGCCGAGGCATCCGCAGCCATCGCCGCGCACTACGTCCGTGCGTCTTCTGCAAAGTACATCGAACCCCTGTGACCTTAAAAAGGAGACATCGCAAGAAGCACCTAAACTTTTCAAAGGTTGCCTGCCTGTTGACCTCTTCGGTTTACCTGCATGATAGTATAACCACAGGACCGAGATGGTTTTCCAATGTCCACATGACGCTCAGGAGGTTTTGATCATGAGCAACAGTATTTTTGAAGACGCGCTGTTCCTTGCGGCTGGCGGGATCGTCGGCCTCATCGCTGGCGCAGCATTGATGTCGGATGATGAGGAAGACGATGACAAAGAGGAGGCGCGCGTCGCACCGAAAGCTGCCGACCGCAGCATCGAGGATCTCGTCGCATCGTTGAAGAGCGAGGCGCAGCAGGCGCTTGTGAACTGCGAGACGGACGAGGAACGCGAGGAGGTCAGCGCGAGCATTCGGAAGTCCATTGAGGGCTTGCAGGCGGTGCTGGCGAAGCGCACGGCGACGGCGAAAGCCACGGAAACGGAAGCAGAAGCATCTGACCGATTCGTAGAACTTGGCAAGGACGGAAAGCCGCAGCCGAACGAATCGTTCGCGCCAAAACCAGCACAACGGTTTCAGGATTTGGCCGCAAAGCTCGAGCAGGCGCTCGACGAGACGCTGGCGGATTTGCCGCCGGTCACCAGCCGTCCTTCCGCTCCCGCGACTTGCGGTGATTCGTGATCGTCGGCAGGCCGAATGCGTCGAGGGCTTCATTGACCTCGGCCACATCGTAGCGCTGGCGCTCGATGAAATACTGCACGATGAGGTCGGTCTTGCTGCTGTCCGTCAGCGTATAGCCGGCGCGTTCGAGTAGCCGTTTCGTCTCGTCGAGCGTGAGCTTCAGCCCGATGGCGAGCGCGAGGACGGTTTCCTTCGACGGATGGTAGTCATCGTCGTTTTTGATTTTGGAAAAATGTGCT
>OMWS01000067.1 GCA_900314825.1 uncultured Veillonellaceae bacterium
TGTGCGTAACCAACTCGAAATGGATGAGCGCATGTCGGCCTTGATGCATAAGTACGACAAGGCCGATTGAAAAATTTACACAAAACTATTGACAATCCCATCGTGCCAAAGAGATTTGGATAAATATGCTGAATCGAACGGCGCATCCAAGCGTAGAAGAAGTCTGATAAATCCGCATAACCGATGTTATCGTAGTACGGAGGATCACACGAAACCATAATGTTCCGTAGCCCATTGTCCTGTGATGCATTTTGTTGAATGGTCATTCCCCCATTTGAAGGCGGAAGATTTTCAACTGCTAATACAACAACGTCCAACATATTATCAACGCAGCCAGAAGAAGATGAGAATGGATTAGCTTCTGCATAATCCCATGACATCGACAATGCTTGACGAGCAAACGTATTTCGAAGGCCTTCGCGGCTGATATTCCAACCGCATAACGTCGATCCCCAATCTGCGAGTTTGTCAATCACGAACGACAAATAGACGGCAATCGCTTCGCTATATGCCTTCGCGCCCTTGCCGCCATCTTGTATCCCTGTTGCGTCTTGCGGAAGATATCTCCGTGCCGCTTGCATAACCTGCTGCTCAATTTCTGGCAATAAGTCCGTTAGCACCGTCAACATCTTCAGCTGGCGTTTCGTGAAGAGCTGGCAATGCTTCTTCATTCCATAGTTTTGGACACGGAAGCTCAACGCTCTTTCCGGGAGATTCGTCTGAATCGAATCAACAGATTCAACACTCTGAGCGATATTCTTTTGCGATTCGTCTGCTGTGACGTAGATACGTTCGTTGTTTCCTTCCGCGACGATTGCGATCAGCTGCGTTCCCATCCTGCCCGCTTCTGCTTCTTCGCGGACATACGAAAGAGGCACTTGCTCTCCACAGCAGGCGCATTTGGCACCGGTTCTTTCAACCGTTCCTTCATGTACGTTTCCTTTCCCATGCCGTACCTCAAACCGCACCGTCTTCCCCTCGACGACCGGCTCGATGTACGCTTCCTTGCCCGCCTTCTTCGACAGCCAAAACGATTTCACGAGCGGCATCTCGCAGCCGCATGCCGGATTCGGGCATTTCACCGTGCGCGCCCAGATCCATGCGATGACCGTGCGCTCCTCGCCCGTCTCCGGGTCTTTGACCGTCGGATAATATTTGCCGAGCTTTTCGTACGCCTTCTGCTTCAGCAGCTCGCCGTAGTAGTGGATGTCCCGCGCCAGTCCTTGCGCTCCGTGGTACGCGCCATCGACGAGCGTGGCGCGGTCGTCGGGATTCACGGGAGGCAGGTCTTTGAAGCGCGGCGGGATCTCGATCATCGCCTTGTTGATCATGACGGCGACCGGATTCAGGTCGGCCGCGATCGCCTTCAGCCCGAGGCGCTGCGCCTCGAGCGGGATCGCGCCGCCGCCGGCGAACGGGTCGAGGAGCGTCGGCAGTTCGGGATTCCATTTGCGGATCTCCGTGCGCGCTTTTTCCAGCACTTCCTCATTGTTGCTGTTCTCCCATTGCACGAGCTCACGCATGATGCCAAAGAGCCGCTGGCGCTCCGCGTCCTGCTCCGCCTCCGTCGGAAAGATTTCCGGATGCGAGCTCGGCGCGTCGACGAGAGACGCAAAAAGGACGGCCCTCGCTGTCGCAAGCGGCCGCCTTGCCCACCACAAATGAAGCGTCGAGGGATGCCCATGACGGATAGACTTCTCCCGCGCCGACGCCGCGTTGATGTCATCCAGCGGGATCGCCACCTCGATCAGCTTCTTGATGTCCGCCATGATGAACGCCCCTTTTCTTTCAAACCTGCTCCAAATATCTTACTGCAATGCGAGCGAAGCCGTTACGGCAACATTGTTTTTGTCGAGAAGTTCCAACAAACGGCGAGAAGGACCGTTGGGCCGATTGCGACCGGATTCCCACGCCTCTACCGTCTTCTTGCTCACGCAAAGAAATTTCGCCAGAAGGGATTGCGTCAAATGATTGCGCGTGCGGATGTTCCTGACATCCTCCGCCGTGAATACTTTCGCTGGTTCCAACGAAATGCGAAACTTGTCATGCGAAAGGTTTTTCCCTCCCGTCGTTTCATAATCGTTGATAAGTTCTTGCAGGGATTCCGCAATCATATCGTATGTTTTACTCATGTGGCATCACTCCTTTGCAACGTCCATGGATTTTTCCAAACGGTCAATGAACTGCTTGATGCTGTTCCGCTCTGCCTTGCTGAGATTTTCCATTTCATTCTTGGCGAAAACCATGACAAAGAACGTTTTTCCGTGCAGTTCAAAATCGACATAGCAGACACGCGCACAATGGGATTTTCCACGGTTACCATAGGAAAACCGCATCTTCCTCAAGCGCCCGGTACCTTTCATGACAGGGCCGATTTTTGGATTTTCAATCAGTATATTTTCCAATTCGCGCAAGTCTTCGTCCGTCAAGCCGAGACCATACCATTGTGCATCGAATTTTTTGCCGTGGACAAACTCGCGTGATGCTTCCATTTCAAAAATCCCCTCGTATATCTATGCTTTTAGTATACCCTATTTGATAGGGTAAATCAAGCATCCAAATCGAATACGCAATCTCCCTGCCGCACGAGCTCTTTGATCTCGTAGTTCACGGACGCGGCGGCGAAGTCGAGCTCGCCTCGGAACGGACGGTGGAGATACGTGACGTGGCGAGCGTCTCCCGCGACCTCGACGATGGCGAGGAGGTAGGCCTCGGGCTGGTTGAGCGCCGTGAGGATTTCGTTCTTCGTGACGGTGATGGTCGCAGCGCCGGCCGCGCGGCCTTTCACCTCGATGAAGCGCAGATGGCCGTCCGGGGTCTTCGACTCGATGTCGTAGCCGACGTTCTCCGTGCTGACGTCTCTCGGTGTGTTGCCGAGCTCTCGTTCGATCTCCATCACGGCCTCCATGCCGGCAAGCTCGATGGCGCGGCGTGCGGCGGCATCCGCCGTTTGGAACGGCGATGCGTCCGTGCGATGCAGCACGCGATCGAGGCGGCCTCTCGGGATGATGAGCGCTGCACCAACGAGGACGGGAGGCTTCGCCGTGATCTGGCGCTCCTTTTTGATCTCGTCCATACGACGGGCAAGACGCGCGGAGAGTTCCTCGGCGCGGCGCGAGGCCATGTAGGAGGTTAAGCGCTGGTTGCCGTGGCCTGCCGCTTCCTTTTCACGCAACGCGTTCGCTTGCCCGTCCCAGTATTGGATTTCGCGGCGCAGGCGCATGCGGACGGCCTGCTCCGTCTTGTCGAGATAGGTGCTCTGCTGCTTCTTGACGCGCGTGAGATGCTGCGGCAGGATGTGTTCGATAGCGTAGCCCGCAGCAAGCGCTTCGAGATCCTGTGCGAGCCACGTCTCCTCCGCGCGGATAGCGCGGACGGCGGCGCGCTCGTCTGGGCGCGGCGCACGGTAGTCGAGGTACGGCGCGTAACCGGAATTCTTGCCCGTTCCGTCCTGCGTGAGCTCGACGTAGTGGACTTGCTGCGAGACGAGGCGGTGCTTGCCGGTCTTCTGGATGCGGGCATCCTCGATCGTGTCTTCGAGGTAGGCGAGGAAGCGCACGTCGTCGCCCGCGTCGTTGTCGTCGATAAAGACCGCGCCTTGATGCAGCGTCTGCCGGCCGCGATCAAGCACGGCGGCGACGACGGCATCGAGGAGTGGATGGCCGGGGCAGAGGAGCTCGGCGTGACGGAGGCCCGGCACGTCCGTTTGCGCTTTTTCAAAGCAGACGCGCTCGTAGCGCGGCAGAACGTGCGCAAGCGAGGATGCCGGGCTCTGGCGCTTGATGTCGTACGGCACGCGCAGGATCTCGTAGCGGCCGGGCTCGCGCTCGCTGACGCGCCCGCCGAAGGACGCGAACGCCGCGAGGAAGAAGCTCCGAATGAAGTGCGGCTGGAGCTTCCGCGCCTCCATGCGCTCCATGTCGGCGCGGATCTCCTCGACGTCTTGCGGGCGCATCACATCGCGCGTCAGCGCGTGCTCACGCATCAGCGCCTCGATGCGGTCGGGGCGCAGGCTGTCGTCGAGGATATCGGCGATCCGTGTCTGCGTCTCTCCGCTCTCTCCGTAGCGGATGGCTTCGATGAGCAGGTCGCGGAGCGGCCGGCCGTCGAACGAGATTTTGCCGAGGATGTCAAAAACTTTGCCGCCGAGCGCTTGGCGCTCTTCCTCCAGCTTGTCGAAGAGACGCTGGAAGACGTCGCCCTCGCGCGTGTTTTTCGCGACGAGATTCCAGAGGTAGCAGACCTCGGTCTGGCCGATACGGTGGATGCGGCCGAAGCGCTGTTCGAGACGGTTCGGATTCCACGGGAGGTCGTAGTTGATCATGAGATGCGCCGTCTGGAGGTTCAAGCCTTCGCCAGCGGCATCCGTCGCGAGCAGGATACGCACCTCCTTGTCCTGGCGAAAGCTCTGCTCGACGAGATGGCGCTCCTCGCGGCGCATGCCGCCGTGGATGACGACGACAGCTTCCTTGCGTCCGAGCAAGGATCCGATTTTCTGTGCGAGGTAGCGCAGCGTGTCCTTGTGCTCCGTGAAAATGATGAGCTTTTCCGGTGCACCCGTCCGCGTGTGCATATGCTCGTCATCCTGCAAGAGCTTCGACAGCTCGCTCCATTTGCAGTCGTGTCCGGACTGGCGGACATGGTTTGCCATGGCGGTGAGTTCCCGGAGCTCGGCAATCTCCGCCTCCATCTCCTCGATGGTCTGCGCAGCCGTCGCTTGGCTCTCGACCTCGGTCTCCAGACGGTCGCGCTCCGCGTCGTCGTAGTCGTCCTCATCGCCCTCGTCTGGCATAATCCATGGGGCGAGGATGTCATCGCCCAGCCACGAGGATGTCCGCTGGTGGCGCAGGTCTTCGACGAGCGCTTCGAGGCGTTTCGTGCGGCGGGCGAGCGATTGGTAGATGGCTTCCGGCGACGAGGCAAGGCGGCGCTGGAGGATGGTCAGCGCGAAGCCGACGTTGTTCTTCACGCGCTTCGAACGCTGGTCGGCGCGGTTGAATTCCGTCTTGACGTAGTCCGTGACGGCCTTGTAGAGCTGCTCTTCCTCGGGCGACAGCTCGTAGCCGACCGTGTAGGCGATGCGCTCCGGGAAGAGCGGGCTGCCGTCAAATTTCAGGAGCTCTTCTTTCACCATGCGGCGCATGAGGTCGCTGACATCGACGCGCCCCGTTTCGCGCTGCGTGCCGTCAAAGCGGTCGTGATCGAGGAGTCCGAGAAACAGGCGGAAGTCCTCCGGCTTGCCGTTGTGCGGCGTCGCCGTCAGCAAGAGCAGGTGGCGCGTGATATCGCCGAGCATCTGGCCGAGCAGGTAGCGGCGCGTGTATTTCACCTCGCGGCCAAAGACGGTCGCCGACATCTTGTGCGCCTCGTCGACGATGATGATGTCCCACTCTGAGGCCTTCAGCCGCGCCTGCACGCGCTCATCGCGGGCGAGCTTGTCGAGGCGGGCGATGCAGCGCGGCATTTCGGTGAAGATGTTGCCGGTGACCGCCGCCTCGATGCGGTCGTTCGTCAAAATCTCGAAGCGCAGATGGAATTTTTCCCAGAGCTCTTCCTGCCATTGCTCCGCGAGGCTGCCGGGGCAGACGATGAGGCAGCGGTCGGCATCGCCGCGCAGCATGAGCTCCTTGAGGAGCAGCCCCGTCATGACCGTCTTGCCCGCGCCGGGATCGTCGGCGAGCAGGAAGCGCAGCGGATGCAGCGGCAGCATGCGCCCGTAGACGGCGGCAATCTGATGCGGCAATGGCTCGATGCTCGACGTGCGGACGGCGAGATACGGGTCGAAAAGATGCGCGAGCCGGATGCGGTATGCCTCCGATGTAAGACGCATCGCCTCGGCATCGCCATCAAATGTCCACGACGCGGCATCTTGCGCGAGCTCCATCTCCTCCGCCTCACTCGCAAGCACCAAGCGGGCGTGCGGCTCGCCCTGCGCGTCCATGTAGACCACATCGACCACGGCAGACCCATGCGGCACGGCTTTCACAACCTCCGCCACGCCTTCCGGCGAAAGCCCCCGCACCTTCGCCCCGGCGGCGATCTCAGACAGATTCATAGCGCACACCCTCCTGCGACAAAGGAGCATCTTTTCACGACCGCTCCCCGATGATGCCCTCATTATAGCATTTCCGCCGCCTGCGACCAATCGAGATTCCTCCTTTTGCGTGCGGTACATTTTGCAACGAAAAAAAATTTGGAGGCTTTTTTCGATTGCATCAGCTCCTTTCCTATGCAAAAAATCATCAGAAACGTAATTTTTTCCACAAGAAAAGCAACGAAAAGTATCGTTTTGGTAACCGAAGATAGTGTATTTTATAAACGTAATTGAAAAATTATTGTTTCTTAAATTTTAGTAACTGAAACTTGCTTTTTAGGCAATAGAAAGTATCGTAGACAAATACTTTTAGTGATGTTAAAATGAGGCCATCAAAGCGAAGGAGTGATCCGGATGAAATGGAGATTGTATTCCGAGAGTGATGTGACGAAGATCTATGCAGCCAACCTCAGAAAATTCCGCAAGGCAGTACATTTGACGCAAGATGAAGTCGCTGCGGAGTTGGAGATCACGCCCCAGTCGTACCGAGCGTATGAAAGCACCACGCATCCGAAATTCCCTCGCCCGGACACCCTGATGAAAATCTGCAACCTGTTTGAGAAGAATATCCATGACTTCTTCTACATCAGCGAGCAGCCAGAGTCCGAAGGTGACGATACCGGGTTCAGCATCCGGGAAGAGAATGATATCAATGATGCGATAAAAAATGCTATACGTCCGGGAGATGACATCGACTGCGACCTCAAATACGCGAATGGCGAAATCATAGCACGACATCGGATCTTTGGCGTATTTACGATTCCGACGAGGGATCTGACCATGTGCCTGCAAGTCGCCAGAGAGAGCTACCGCGCCAGCTTGGCAGGAAAAATCGAAGATTGCGTGCACTACATGGAACGCTATCACGTCTACCGAAAGGAAACCGTACTCTTCGATGAACTGCTTGCAAAGCAATGCGGCATAGACTACGATTCCATCCGGCGGAGCTACCAGACCTATGATAATTTCCGATGGCATACGCCACCGGACAGGAGCATGTGGGATTTCCCGTTCATCACGTTTCGCGAAGTCCTGTTTTATGCATATTTCGTCCGCATCAATCCCCTCAGCATGATAGAGGAAGACATCTCGAAGCTGGAGTACGAAGAGCTCTCGCCAGAGGAGGATCTGAAGTTCCTGCGTTCGCTCAACAAAAAGCTCAAAGAGCCATGCAAAATGTCCCTCAACGATTTGAAGAACAGCAAATATGCTCCAGCCTGCATCGACGGCATCCAAATCAACCAGACGATGAACGATGCCTATCTTTCCAGTTTGGGGAAGCAGCGGGAAGAGATCCAAAAAGATCTTTATGACCACGGCAGCCAGCCGTTCGACGATCTCCGATTCTATCTCTACCTGCGCGACCTCTATCGGCAGAGGTGGCTGCACCCGACCGATACCATCTTGCACGCACGCATTTACAACAACCATTTCTTGGACAATGACACCATGATTGAAAATGGAGAGACCCCTGAGATTTGGTAAAGCCAAGGAGGCAAAGCATCATGAAGACGTATCAGAATCCCGTCCCCATCTACGACATCGACGAAGCGCCCGCACGCATCTGCCAGATGATCAAACAATACCGCCTGCTCACGAAGATGAAGAACGGCCGTACGAAGACGCAGGCCTCCATGGCGGAGGACATGAACATCTCGACCGCAAAGTACGGGAAAATCGAGACTGGGCGCGGCTACCTCCATCTCGATGACCTCCTCGCCGTCTGCAACATCCTCAACGTCCATCTCGAAGACCTCTTGCAGACATCGGTGAAAGTGCGCGACGCGGAGGCTGTCCCCACATCCGTGCACTTCACGGACGCGCAGTTCGCCGATCTCAAGGCCGCGCTGCTCCCCATCGTGCGCTCCGCCATCCACGACGTCGAATCCACCAAGGGCAAAAAGAAAACACGCCGCCACGAACCCGGGCGGGCGTGCTAACCATCAAGATGCAGGTGCTTCCACACCTGCGGCCGGCTGCTTGCCGGCCTTTTTTTATTTGGGTTGGCGTTCTGCGCGAAACAATCTCCTCACTAGAGCGCGGCACGTACAGTCCTTCTCTCCGACTCGCCATGAATATCGCTGACATCTTCAAGCGCATCGTCGAAGAGATTTTCGGATTCGAGGACGATGATGAGAATGACAAGTAACGCGGACGACGCATCTCGTTGTTCTTCAAAGTGATTGCAGGATTTTCAACGCGCGGCGTAGAAGATACCTTCGTCCTCGATTCCACACGATTTTCTGGAAGGAGCGCTCCCCATGTACAAATTCATCGCCAGCATCGTGCTGGCACTCTCTGTGCTCTTCGGCATCACAGCACCGACGTGCGATGCAGCTTACCCGATGCAGACCATTGACGGCATCGCTTATTACAACGGTGATACGAATCTTCCGACCTATGCCTACGGAAGCGGCGGTTGCTCGGTCGCAGAGCTGAATTCAGCCGTCCTTGTCAACGAATCGAAGAAAACGGCAGTCGTAGATTTTTATGGCTTTCTTGTCGTCTTCAGCCGTGGCTGGAATGACCCTGTCGATCCTGCGGAAGAAAGCAATTTCGCTACGCGCCGCTTGATCTATCACAAAGACACAGGAAAAGCGGAAGTCATCATGGGTGGCAAATACACATACAAGATGATATCCAACGAAGTGCGTGTCGGTCGGATGCTATACGATGCTGCCATGGCAGCGAAGGATGCCAAAGCGGAATAATGTCAAGAACGCCCTTTTGAAAAGGAGTTGCAGATTATGAGTGATTGCTATCGCTGCCCAGACTGCGGAAGTGAAAATACCGCTTCTGTCCCCCTCGTCTTTTCCAGCGAACACATGACGGGCAGTAGCAAAAGGCGCTTTGAGCGGTGCCATCCTGGAAAATTATGTCGTTTCCGAGATCCGGAAGACCTTTTGCAATACCGGAAGGACGGGAAATCTCTGGTATTACCGGGACAAGGATCAGCACGAAGTCGATATGATCATCGAGCAGAACGGAGAAGTTTGTCCGATCGAAATCAAACGAACATCCAACCCTGGGAGCGAGCTCGTCAAAGCATTTGAGATGTTAGACAAAGGGCCGCTTCCAAGAGGGAATGGCGCCATCATCTGCACGCGAGAAAAATTGACAGCCTTGGATGCTAAGAATTTTGTTGTCCCCATCTGGATGATTTGATCCAGGAGCGTCAAAACGGATCATTTACTGCCAGCAGCATGTTCTGCAAGCTCGATCATGAGCTTCGCCAGGAGCGCTTCTGTCGTGAGGCGGCCGCCGGACGCGACGCCGAGCTGCTGCGCGCGGATGCCGATCTCGTAGCAGTCCATGGCAACGCCGTCGTATGTGCATTGCGTCGTGCAGACGAGGCGGCAGCCGTGCTCTTTCGCATACGTGAACGCGGGCAGGAAATTCGCGGGCGACTCCTGGTCCGGGATGCCGCCGAGGCCGTAGCCTTCGAGGATGATGGCGCGGCAGCCCGCATCGACGAAGAGCTCGAGCATCTTCGGCTGGAGTCCCGGCACGATCTTCAGCACGGCGACACGCGTGTCCAGCTGGTCGTGCAGGCGGAACGCGCCTTCGATGTTCGGAGCTTCTGTGAGCCACGTCAGATGGCCGCCAGCGAACCGCCCTGCCAGCGGACGATTGATATTGCCGAATGCCGGGAGCTGCATCGAGCAGAGCTTCCGCGCATCATCACCGAAGAGAATCTTGCCGCCGAACGCGATGTAGACGCCCGCACGGCCGCCGAGCGCCGCGTGGAACGCCGTCAAAAGATTCTGCTCCGCATCCGTCCCCGGCACGCCGGATGGCAATTGCGAGCCCGTGAAGACGACGGGACAGTCGATATTTTCCAGCATAAACGAGAGCGCCGCCGCGCTGTAGGCCATCGTGTCCGTGCCGTGCGTGATGATGAACGCATCGTACTGCGTGCGCCGCTCCGCGACAGCGCGCGCCATGTGGATCCAATGCTCCGGCTGGATGTTCGTCGAATCGAGCTGCAAGAGCTGCACGCAGCAGACATCGCACGTCTCCTGGAACTCCGGCACCGATGCGAGCAAGTCCTCGCCAGAGAGCGCCGGCATGAGCCCGTTTGGCGTCGGCCGTGAAGCGATCGTCCCGCCAGTCGCGAGGACGCAAATCTGTTTCTTCTTCATGGTTCCAGTCCCTCCATGCGGTTAAAATCACTGCTGCTCGATCTTGGACTTCACGATAGCCGGAACGCCCGCCACGAGGCTGTCCTCCGGCACATCTTTCGTGACGACGCTTCCCGCGGCAATGACGCAGCCGCTCCCGATTGTGACGCCCGGCATGACGGAAACATTTGCTCCGAACCAGCAGTTGTCGCCGACCTTGATGGGAAGCGCCCGTTCCAAGCCCTGGTTGCGCCGTGCGAAGTCCAGCGGATGCGTCGCCGTATAAAAGCCGCAGAATGGGCCGATGAAAACATTCTTGCCGATCGTGATGCCGCCGCCGTCCATGAAATACGCGCCGTGATTCACAAACGTCCCTTTGCCGAGCTGCGTGCGTGCGCCGCCATAATCAAAATAGACGGGCGCGAGCACCGTCACGCCCTCCGGGATCGTTCCGCCCAAGAGTTTTTCCAGCGCCTCCGTCTGCTCCGCGCTCCCCGGCTGCGCTTGGTTGAATGCATAGCAATTCCGTTCTGCTTCCAATCGTTCCTCCAAAAGCGCCTTGTCGAAATTGGCATCATAAAGCTCGCCCTTGAGCATCTTTTCGCGTTCTGTCATGACAAATGCCTCCCTGTCCGGTACCTGCAATCTCAACTGCGTTCGTTCGCCGCATATTTCGCTTTTTATATTTCTCTGCGCTATGGTGTTTTTCCTGCCATCTCCAAACAAAGAACGCCTTCGTTTCCTTGTCGCAAGACTTCCTGTGTGCTAAAATTGTGGCAAGATCGATACGGCGACGGACATCTATGCACGTCGCGCAGCACATTCATCTTTACGGAGGGGTTCGTTATGATTGAAGAATTCAAGAAATTCATCATGCGTGGCAACGTGCTCGATATGGCTGTCGGCATCATCATCGGCGCGGCGTTCGGGAAGATCGTCTCGTCGTTCGTCAGCGATATCCTCATGCCGCCGCTCGGCCTGCTTATCGGGAAAATCGATTTTTCGAACCTGTTCATCAACTTGTCGGGGACGCCGGTTGCGACACTCGCCGAGGCTAAGGCAGCTGGCCTTCCCGTCATTGCTTACGGTTCGTTCCTCAATGCAGTCATCGATTTCCTGATTGTTTCCTTTGCCATTTTCATGCTCATCAAGCAGGTCAACCGCCTCATGCCGGCACCACCTGCTCCGAAAGCGCCGCATCTTTGCCCGTATTGCAAGACGGAGATTCCGGAAGGGGCGACGCGGTGCCCGCACTGCACATCTAAGCTGGATTGACTCGGACGTGCATCCTTCGCGGCAAACGTGAGGGTTTCGACGCCCTGATCGTATACGAAACGAGACGCGACGTATCACGATGCCGTGGAAGGCTGCAAAGCGTTATCAGATTCATTTCGACGGAGATGATTCCTCAGAGCGAAGAGGAGAAGCTATCACGACTTGATGTTGCCTGTGAACTCGATACAGGAGAGCTCATTGATGTCGAAGTGCAAGTCGTAAATTACAACAATATGCAACGCCGAACCCTGTATTATTGGTCGGGGCTTTATCTCTCGCGCCTTGCGAAAGGGCAGAACTATAGGAGCTTGCGCTCCGTCATCACAATCAATATTCTCGCGTTCAAACTCCTGCCGCAAGAAGATCCGCATGCCGAGTATTGCGTGTACAATCCGAAGACGGGTGACAGGCTCTCTGATGATTTGGAAATCCATTTTCTTGAGATTCCGAAGTTCATCAACAAGCCCGTCAAAAATATGACGAAGATGGAACGTTGGATGGCGTATTTCTCTGGGAAACTTGATGCGAAAGGGAAGGAGGAGCTTGCGATGAGCGAAGCAGCGATTAACAGTGCTTATGATGCGACAATGGCGTTCTTCCAGGCCCCAGAGGAGCGGCTGAAATATCTCAATCGACAGATGGCGATCATGGATTATAACTCGGGATTGGAAAGCGCCGAAGAACGTGGCGAGGAGAAGCTTGGAAAATTAATTGGAATGTTGCGCGAAGCTGGACGTGTAGAGGATGCTTTCGAAGCAGCCGCGAATCCCGAACGGCGTCGTGAACTATATCGAGAGTTTGGGCTTGAGAATAATGATAACGAATGAGTTCTTGGGCAGCTGACTGAAGCATAGACCTTCAAGTACCTATGGAGAATGCGCATCGAATGTTCTTCTTTGTCGATGCACATTCGATACGAATCGTGGTGACGTGTATCAGAAGCTCGGACGATATTCGTCTGCCGTGGAAGACTATACAGCAGCTCTCCAGCTGCATCCGCAGGATGCAGACCTCTACGCTCGGCGTGCGACAGCGAATTTCAAGCTCGGAAACAGGGGCGCGAGCAAGCGGGATGCGGAACGGGCGGACGAGCTCCAGCCAGGGCTCATGACGCAGTTCCTGAGCGACTTGGAAACGGCCCGCCAGCAAGAAGAAAATCGTGGCGGCAGCACGATCTTGGTGCGCGGTGGCGATATCCCGGAAACATCCGATCCGGGCGGTGTCCGTAAGCCAGAGGAATTGGCGCGTGAAGTGCTGGAGCTCGTGAACAAGGAGCGTGCAAAACGAGGCGTTGCGCCCCTCCGATTGTCACAAGCGCTCATGGATGGAGCAGCCATACGTGCAAAAGAATTGACGCAATCGTTTTCGCATACGCGGCCGGACGGCAGGGACTGCCTCACGATCATCCCCAGCTACACGGCGGCAGGCGAGAACATCGCAGCCGGCCAGCGCACGCCGGAAGACGTTGTGGCGAGCTGGATGCAGAGCCCCGGTCATCGCGAAAATATTTTGGACGCCGATTTTACCGAGATCGGCATCGGTCATGCCTTCCAATCCGGGTCGATGTTCGGTCATTACTGGGTGCAATTGTTCCGGCATCCGTGATTAAAAGCAAACGAAGAGGGCTACCGCCGCAAAAAAGCGATAGCCCTCTTTTTCATGTGTGATTGTTTTTGTCGCTTTGCAGCATGGATTTCGCGATGACGGAAGTCGAACGGTGTTCCAGCCGTCCTGCGAGGTGCGCATAGCGGGCGGTGACTTTCGGGTCGCGATGGCGCAGCGTGTCTTGCACGAGGCGCAAGTCTTTGGTTTCCGCGTAGAGGTTTGTCCCGCAGCTGTGCCGGAAGACATGGCAGGACAGACCCGGATACTTGAGGTCGGCGGACACGAGCGCCTTGTTCATGATGTAGCGGATGCCGTTGCGGGAAATCCGGCCGAATTCATTGTTGTTGGAATCCGACAGGATGAACGGGGTGAGCATCCCGTCCTTTTTGATTTTCTTGTTCGGGTCGATGGCCTCTACATAGTTCCGCAGTACTTCCATCGTCTCCCTGCAAGGGAAGACCGGATCCATCCGTCCTTTCGAACCTTTTCCGCGTACATTGATGATGCCTTGGTCCCAATCGATATCTTCGAGGCAAGAGCGGTGGACTTCGACGTTTCGCAGTCCTTCCACACCCATCAGATAAAGGATGGCTGTGTTCCGCCATTTGAGGAAAGGGTCTGGTTCTTCCATGAAAATGTCGCAGACCTCTTTCATCTGGTCCGGCCGGTACGCGTGAATCAGCTGGTTTGCTACATTGGAGTAAGGAGCGTCGATATCGGCGCATGGATTTTCTTTGATGAGGCCGAGCTTCAGAGCCGTATGGTAAAAAGCTTTGATGGCCGTGAGTTTGCTTTGGATCGTGTCTGCCGCGTAACTTTTTTGTACGAGGTAGTCACGATAGATGTGCATCTGGTAGTCGCTCATCGCAAGAGGATGGCGCTTGTGCTCCACGCACCATGCCATGAAGCGGTTGATCCGAATGCAATAGCTCTGCATCGTGTCCTGGGACGGACTGCCTTTTGCGATGTACCGGCGCAGGAATTCTGGATAATGCTGGATGAAGTAGTCCGGTGTGATGACCGTCGGTTCCAGCGAGAGGGAGAGATTTGATTCAGCCTCGAAAGACGATGTGGCGATCAATTCATTGTCTGGCATGGGGAACACTCCTTTCTGAGGCGAGCTTATTTTCGTTTCTTAGTATATCAGTAGAATGGATGGGGTTCAATGGCTCGAGTGATTTTACTGTTGAGATGTGTAAATATCCACAGTAAAATGTGGATAAAATTTTTTTCCTGCGTCCATCCATGCATATCCTGAACATGATATATCAAAATACTAAGAACTGTCGTGCCCGACGAACCGCAAACTGCACAGTAGCATTTTCCGTAAGCGCCTAATAACATGACGTACCCCAACACAGAAAAATCCCCATCGGCACCAAATGGTATCGACGGGGATAGGTTCGATTCACGCTTTGCAGTTG
>OMWS01000023.1 GCA_900314825.1 uncultured Veillonellaceae bacterium
GATTGGACGCTTGGCAAAGGCGTTATCCGCTGTCGTCGCGTGCTGATGTAGTAAATTTTTGATACAGGAATATTTTTTCGAGAAAATCTTGACACATACGGACTACGTGATTCACTAGACATTCTCACGCCACTGGTTTACAATAAAAGTGAAAATGAAAGGCAGGGACATCCCATGAAATATGAATTTACCGAAGATTTCCTGACGGGAATCGAATTCATCGACAAGCAGCATGCGCGCCTCTTCGAGCTCGCGAACCAGACGTACGATCTCCTCAATGACCAGCTCGTGACGGACAAGTATGACCGCATCGTCGATGTCCTCGGCGAGCTGCGCGATTACACGAAGACGCATTTCGCGGATGAAGAAGCGTTCATGAAGGCCATCGGCTTCCAGTACATCTGGAGCGAGAAGCACGCGCACCTGACGTTCATCGCGAAGCTCGACGCCATCGATCTCGACAAGATCGACGAAAACCAGCAGGCGCACATCATCGAAATCCTCGACTTCCTCGCGAAGTGGCTGACGTTCCACATCAAGGGTGCGGACGCGCGCATCGGCGACTGGGTCAAAGGCCTGCAAGGCGATGCGAAGACGACGGCCGGCAAGCACGCGGCGGAAATGATGGAAAAAATCGAACAGGCAGCGGAGTGAGGGGGACGGAAGGAAGAGCGCTCTTGGCGCTCGTGATCGTGCTCGTGTCGGCGGCGCTGGGCTTTTGGTGGCAAGGGCCGCGGGCGGAGCAGGCGAAGACTCCCGTGGCCGAGGGGCTCACGGGGCTTCGGGAGACAACAGAGGCGGAACCAGCGGCGTTTGCGCCGCTTTTGTCGTGGGATAAGGACACGCAGGCCGTCGTCTACGAGATCGAATTTTATTCCGCGCCGGACGCGAAGAGGGAACATCGCCTCTACGCGACGCGCGCCGTTTATACGAATCATTATAACGCGCCGCTCCGCGAAATCGCGGGCGCGTATCTCGGCAAGCAGCCGATTTATTGGCGCGTGCGCTCCATCGGCTTCGACGGCGAGCCGCTCAGCAAATGGAGCAAGTTCGCGACGCTCTATACGTCAGAGGACGAGAAAGATTTCGACCGGCCCGTGATTTTTTCCGAATACGACAAGGGGAATGGCACGACGCTTCTCTATCCCGTCTATGATTGGATTGGCATCGCGGGCGCGGCGGGGTATACGCTCGAGCTTTATGAGGGCACGCCGGAGGCTGCGGCCGCCGGGAAAGCGACGCTCGTCGAGAAACTGCAGGCTGATGTGACGGAGCTCTACGACCGCGAGCCGCGCATCGGGACGTACGCATGGCGCGTGCGCGCCGTCGACGCGGGCGGCGCGTACCTCGGCGAGTGGTCGGAGTTCCATGAGGTGCGTGCCGAGCCATCGGACGGCTGGAGCGTTGCCGTGCTCGGCGACAGTATCAGCCACGGCGGCGGCCATTACTCGTACAGCCCTGCGGATTTCGAATTCAGCTGGCTGTCGTATCTGGATTTTCCCGCGATCAATCTCTCGTCGTCCGGCGATCTCGCGTCGATGACGCGCGAGCGCTTCGAGCGCGACGTGCTGCCATTTCACCCGAAATATCTCATGATCTTCACGGGCACGAACAGCTTGCGTGCGGGCGAGGACCCGGGCGATGTCATCCGCGACCTCGAGACGATGAAAGTTCTGGCGCTGCAGAACAACATCCGACCAATCTTCCTGACGTTGCCGCCCATCAATCCGAAGAACATCGCACACGTCTTTGACGAGCCGACGGTGGACGACTGGCAAGAGCGCTTCGACCGCGTGAATGCGTACCTCCGTGCGCAGGCCTGCATCGATGTCGCCGCGGCCTTCGTCTGTCCCGACGGCGTGCTGCCGACGGAGCTCGCGCTCGACGGCCTGCATCCGGACGTCGACGGCAAGCGGCTCATCGGCGAGCGCGTCAATGCGGACTGGAAAAAGGCGGTCGCAGCGGCGGAAGCGCAGTATCGCGCATATCAAGAGGAAGACTAAAAAGGAACTGTTGCATTACCAGAACAGCTTCATAAGACTGCAGACTGTAATGCTTACAGCAGCCTCTCCCCTTGGGAGAGGTGCCGAGCGTTAGCGAGGCGGAGAGGGTACAAGGGTGCGATTTGTCCCGCAAACAAAAACACTTTCATAGCAGTACGTTTGAACTCAAACGGTTGAATGCTATGAAAGTGCTTTCTTTTTGTCAGGCTATCGCACCCTAGTACCCGCTCCACCGCTTCGCGGTCCCCCTCTACCTAAAGGATAAAGCGACCACATAGGCGCTAAAGCGCCTTGCGTCTGCTTTTCCCAGAGGGAGAGGCTGCTGTGGTCGCAACGCTCGGCAACCGATGTATGTAGAATCGGTCTAGTAACTGCAATAACCTTTTTTGTTTACCGCCCGGCCACTTTCAAGATTGCCGGCGCGACGTGTTGGAGCGGCAGTTGGTGCGCGACGGCGCCGCGCTCGTACGCGACGCGCGGCATGCCGTAGACGACGCAGGTCTGCTCGTCTTGGCCGAGCGTCTCCGCGCCGCGCTGCCGCATATGCAGCAGGCCGTCGGCGCCGTCGCCGCCCATGCCTGTGAGGATGACGCCGAGCGTGCTGCCACCCGCGACCGCAGCCACGGAGTCGAACAGCACGTCGACGGACGGGCAGACGCTGTGGACTTTCGGTCCCGGCGCGCAGCGGAGCACGAAGCGCGAGCCCTCGCGCACGACGGTCATGTGCTGGCCGCCCGGCGCGATGTACGCGTGGTTCGGATAGACGGGATCACCGTCCGCCGCTTCCTCGACTTCGATGGCGCATTCCTCATTGAGCCGGATGGCGAAGAGGCGCGAGAAGTACGAAGGGATGTGCTGGACGATGACGATCGGCGGGAGCGGCGGCGTGAGGTGGTGCAGCACTTCGGCAATGGCGTCCGTGCCGCCCGTCGAGGCGCCGATGGCGATGAGGTCGAGTGGCGTTTTCTGCTGGATGTTCGGGAGATCGACGCGGAGGACGGGCGCCTGCCTTGTTTTCTTGTGCTGGCCGGCCGTCTGGCGCGCGAGCGCGGCAAAATGCTGCTCGGCGTATGTCAGGCCGGCTTTCTTGTGCCCGGCGCGCCGTTCCTGTGCGACGGCGTGCGCCGAATCCATCGGAGCTATCGCGGGCGCAGCAGCGGTCACCACGTTTGCAGCAGATGCCACGGCATACGTCGGCACCTTTTGCGTCCAGGCGGAGGCGATGAAGCGTGAACCGGAGGCGCTTTTCCGGGACGATGGCGTGGAAGCAACGTCGTTGTGGACAGCGTTGCTTGCCTGTGAAAAGCGCGGCAGCGGGCGGCTGAGCAGGCCGCTGTTGCCGGAGATCGCCTTTTGCGCGTTGCCGTCTTCCACATGGAGCGGTGCGGCAGGAGCATTCTCGTCTTTTTCATAGACGAGACGATAGAGGAAGCGGACGATTTTGCTCGCGAACGGCGGCCAATCCGCATCCGTCGTCGGGCGCAGGAAAAATGCCTCGGCGCCCGACGTCAGCGCGGCAGGGCGCAAGACTTCGCTGAGGCCGTATGCGATGATGGGCGCCGTCGTATGCTTCTTGAGCCAGACAAGAAAACTGTCGCCCCCGATGCGCCGGATGGCCATGGCGAAATTGAACAGGATCGCGTGCGGTTGGAACGAAGCAAATTTTTGCGAGACCTCATCTTCATTCGCTGCGATGTCGATACGCCCGCCGTCCTTGAGGCCGTCCAAGGCCTCCTGCATGGACTTCCGCATGATCCTGCGGTGGGGAATGGAATTGTCGACGATCAGCACGTGCAACGAAGCCATAGCGTGCCTTCTTTCTGTTCGGTCTTTTGTCACGGAATCTTTGTTTCGTATTATTTTAGCACAACTCGTGCGGGTTCACAATCTGTCTTTTGTACCAAAAAACAAAAAGCGCCCGCAGAAGTCTCTGCAAGCGCTTGCGTTTCCAATGGAGCTGATTATAGGACTTGAACCTACGACCTGCTCATTACGAATGAGCCGCTCTACCAACTGAGCTAAATCAGCAAGATATGGAGCTGATTATAGGACTTGAACCTACGACCTGCTCATTACGAATGAGCCGCTCTACCAACTGAGCTAAATCAGCAATTTGTTTTGCTGCGGCGTGTCCGTCGCAACTGACAAGTGATAGTATACTTGCTAGGAGACGTCTTGTCAACACTTTTTTTCGTGCATCTGCAAAATTTTTTTATGAAACGTCCATGGAGTTTCCCGCTTGTCGTGGTTATAATGAAAGAAGAACGAATCGAGGTGCGTGATGATGAAAGGATTTTGGAAAGCGGCACGGAGGCTGGCGCTTTTGTTCGCGGTTGGCGTTTCGCTGCTCGCGGGGGGCATCGCAGAGGCGACGGTGCAGACGATCGAGGCGACAGGCGTCTATGTCATGGGCGACAACGACTCGCCGAAGATCGCGCGCGACGCGGCGCGCCAGGAAGCGATGCGCGCGGCGGTCGAGCAGGCCGGCGTCTACGTCGAGAGCTATTCGAAGACGCAGAACATGGTGCTCACGGAGGACGAAGTGCGCACGATTTCCGGTGCGGTGCTGAAGGTCACGAAGGAAGAGGCCATCCCCGAGCTCAAGGGTGCGACGCTGAAGTACACAGTGAATATCACGGCGGAGGTCGATACGGATACGATTCATCTGCAAGAGATGATGAACAAGAAGACAGAGATCGAAAAACTCCAGCAGGAGCGCGATGCGCTGAAAAAGCAGAATGAAGAGCTCCTCGAAAAATACGAGAAGGCGCAAGGCAAAGAGAAAGAAAAAATCGGCACGCAGCTCGAAGCGAGCTACGACCAGACGAAAATTTTTGACGAGGCCGTGCAAGAAATCCAGCGCGGCGCGTTTCCGAAAGCGATCCAGACGGTCGGCCCCATCATCGACGACCGTGACGCGTCGGGGAATCCGCTCGCTTATGCGCATTACCTGCGCGGTCGTGCGTATTACGGCATGAACCGCATGAGCGAGGCGCTCGACGACTTCAACGCAGCCGAGCGCACGCCGCACGATGACACGTATCCCGTCTGGCGCTCGAAACAGTATCGCGGCCTCATCTACTACGATTGGCATCGCTACGATGATGCCATCGCGGAGCTCGAAGCGGCGTATGCGGCGAGCGGGCGGCAGGACGAAGCCATCCGCGACGACCTCATCAAGGCGCGCCAGGCGGCGAACCGTGAAAAACAACGGGAGCAGCAGCAACAGCAACCGCAGCAGCAGGAGCCACCGCAAGACCAGCGCGGCGGCCAGGGCGGCTCGAATGGCGGCATCAACTGGACGAAGGTCATCACGGATATCATCATTCATTCCATTGACAAAGGATGAATTCCCATCGGCACATCGAAACCTTGAAATTGTGGTATACTGAAAACAGGGGGACAGGCGCATCCCATTGAGGATCTGTCCTGCATATGGAAGAGTCAGGGGATTCTGAAGGAGGAGCTTTATTTTGCAGCAAAATAGTTTTGATTTTCTGATTGTCGGTAGCGGCCTCTATGGCTGCGTTATGGCGCATGAGCTGGCAAAGCGCGGGAAGCGCTGCCTCGTGCTCGAACGGCGCGCGCATGTCGGCGGCAATGTGTATTGCGAAGAGCGCGAGGGCATCCGCATCCATCGCTATGGCGCGCATATTTTCCATACGTCGGACACAGAAGTCTGGCAGTATGTCAATGGCTTCGTGACGTTCAACAATTACGTGAATTCGCCGGTCGCGAATTACATGGGGCATCTTTACAATCTGCCGTTCAATATGAACACGTTCCGCGAGCTCTGGGACATCGTCACGCCAGCCGAAGCGCGCAAGATCATTGACGAGCAGCGCAAAGAAATCGTAGGCGAGCCGAAAAATTTGGAAGAGCAGGCGATCTCGCTCGTCGGCAGCGACATCTATGAGAAGCTCATCAAGGGCTATACGGAAAAACAATGGGGCCGCTCCTGCACGGAACTTCCGGCCTTCATCATCCGCCGCTTGCCCGTGCGCTTTACGTTCGACAACAATTATTTCAACGACCGCTACCAGGGCATCCCCGAGGGCGGGTACAATGTGCTGATTGAGAAATTGCTCGATGACACGAAACTCGCGGGCAGCATCGAAGTGCGGACGGATGTCGATTACAATGCGTCGCGTGAGGACTTTGCAAACGTCGCAAAGGACATCATCTATACGGGCGCGATTGATGCGTATTATGACTACAAGTTCGGCCCGCTCGCGTATCGCGGTCTGCGCTTCGAGACGGAGCGCTTCGAGGAAGAAAATCACCAGGGCGTCGCGGTCATGAATTACACGCTGCGCTCCGTGCCGTTCACGCGCACGATCGAGCACAAGCATTTCGAGTTTGGCACGCAGCCCGTGACGTACGTCACGCGCGAGTATCCGGCGGACTGGAAGCCGGGCGAAGAGGCGTACTATCCTGTCAATGACGCGGAGAACTCGGCGCTTTATGAAAAATATCGTGCGCTGGCCGAAAGCGAGCCGCACGTCCATTTCGGCGGCCGCCTCGCAGAATACAAGTATTACGACATGGACGATACGATCCGTGCCGCGCTCGATGCTGTGGAGCAGTTCACCTGACGCGCAGTTCCCGAATTTTATCCGTTTTTCCGCGCGCCTACTTGCAATTTGCGCCGGAACTCCCTATAATGGGAGTATCTAAAGGTCAAATAGTCAATAACGTTGCATGAAGGTGAGAACGATGAGCAACATTGCAGATTTGATTGAAGCGTACATCCGGCAGCAGCTCGCGCAGCAGCAGGATGGCAAGGTCGAGCTCCGGCGGACGGATATCGCGGACAAGATTTCGTGCGCGCCGTCGCAGATCAGCTATGTGCTGTCGACGCGGTTCACGCAGGATAAGGGCTTCGTCGTCGAGTCGCGGCGCGGGCTCGGCGGCTTCATCCGCATCGTGCAGGTGCCGGATCGCGCACAGGTCAAGAATATGATCTACGAGGACATGCGCGGCAAGATCACAGGCGACACGACGTATGGCGAAGTCGAGAGCATGTTCCATTATCTCCAGCAGCATGAGCTGATCACGCCGCGCGAGGCGTCGCTCGCGATGCAGGTCGCGACGGGGCTGTTCCACTCGACGACGATGGAGACGGAGGAAAAAGTGCAGATGATCCAGGGGATGCTGACGACGCTGGAAAAATTTTCGTAGGATTTGTAGTATAATAGAAGCAGAAAGCCTCCCCCGATGGGGGAGGTGCCGAGCGAATGCGAGGCGGATAAGCAGACGCACGACGCTTTAGCGTCGATGCGGTCGCTTATGCAGCTTGCTGCAGAGGGTAGCGCAGTTCCACGATTCATGATTCTATAGGATAGAGAATCAACGTCAGACGTGACCCTCTCCGACCCCTTCGGGGCCACCTCCCCCAGAGGGGGAGGCACAGTTTGGAAGCCAACCCGGTGAGGGAGGAAGATATCATGCTTTGTGATGATTGCGGGAAGAAGGAGGCCGTCGTCCATATCGTGCAGATCGGCCCGAATGGACGCGTCGAAAAAAATCTCTGCGAAGATTGCGCGCAGAAGTACGGCAGCACGATGCTCGGCGGGAATGCGCAGCCGATGTCCGTCAACGATTTCCTCAAGGGCGTGTTCAGCACGCCGCCGCGCCAGGCGCGCGAGGAAGCGCCCGCGGGGCCCGAGCTCGTCTGTCCGAACTGCGGCATGAGCTACCGCGACTTCCAGCAGACGGGGAAGATCGGCTGCAGCGTCTGCTATGATACATTCCGCGCACAGCTCGAGCCGCTTTTGCGGCGCGTGCATGGGTCGAGCGTCCACAGCGGCAAGATCCCGCACCGCACGGGCGGCCGCCTCGAGACGAAGCACGAGATCGCCGTGCTGCGCGCGGCGCTCAAAGATGCCGTCGCGAAGGAAGCGTATGAGCAAGCCGCCGAGTACCGCGACCAGATTCGCGCGCTCGAGCAAAAGCTCGCGCATCAGGAGCTTCAGGAAGGGGAGGAACGTCATGCAGAAGAGTGAGACGCAGGAGAAGGCGGATCTCTTCCGCAGGAATGGCCTGCCGTGGATGACGACGGAGGCGCAGGACAGTGATGTCGTGGTTTCGAGCCGCATCCGCCTCGCGCGGAACTATCGCAAGGTGCCATTCCCGAACCGTGCGGACTTCGAGCAGCTCGCGGCCGTCCTGCAGGTGACGGACGGCGTGATCCCTGTCGTCGAGCAGGCGGCGCACCAGCATCTTTCGCGCTTCACGCTCGACCATCTGACGAAGCTCCAGCGCGATGTGCTGATCGACAAGCGCTTGATCACGAACAACTTGGCGAAAAATCCGCAGGACCGCGCGGCGTACATCTCGGACGATGCGAGCATCAGCCTGCTCGTCAATGAGGAAGACCATTTGCGCATCGCCTGTCGCACGTCGGGCTTGGCGCTCGAAGAAGCGTATGAGACGGCTTCGGCGATCGATGATGCGCTTGAGTCGCGGCTCGACATCGCGTTTGACGAGAAGATGGGCTACCTCACGAGCTGCCCGACGAATCTCGGCACGGGCCTGCGTGCCAGTGTTGTATTGCACTTGCCGGGCCTTGTTTTCACGCGCAACATGACGAACATCATCAACATTTCGCAGCAGCTCGGCCTGACCGTGCGCGGCCTCTACAGCGATGACAACGAGGTCTACGGCAACCTCTTCCGCGTGTCGAATCAGCTTACGCTCGGTTTCAGCGAGCAGGAGATCATCGACAACCTCAAGAGTGCCGTGACGGAGATCACAGCAAACGAGCGCCGGGCGCGCAAGGCGCTGGCGCTCTATATGAAGGAACATCTCGAAGATGACATCTGGCGTGCTTATGGCGTGCTGCGCTATGCGCGTCTCTTGACGGAAAAAGAAGTGCTGGCGCTCTTTTCGAAAGTGCGGCTCGGCATCGATATGCGCCTTATCGAAGAGGTCTCGGCAGACTGCTTCCCCGATGTGCTCATCGGCAGCCGCGCGAGCTGGCTGCAGAACCGCGCGGGTACGGAGAATCTGTCGAAGAACGAGCTCGACAAGCTGCGCGCCGAGACGGTGCGCGAAGCGCTCGCGGCGCATCCGGGACGTCGGGCGCGGGCGGCGCTCAAATAAAGGAGAACATGATGAAACAGGGAAGATTCACGAACCGTGCCGTCAAGGCCATGGAGTTCGCGCAATACGAAGCGCAGGAACTTGAGCAGGACTACATCGGCACGGAGCATATCCTCCTCGGGCTCTTGCACGAGCGCGAAGGCATTGCGGCGAAAGCGCTCGGCTCCGTCGGGCTCGATTTCCAGGCCGTGCGCCAGCAGGTTGAGAACGTGCTCGAGCAGGAGGAGCAGTATCCCTCGGACAACCCGTACTACACGCCGATGGCGAAGCACGCCATGGAGATGAGCGTGCGCGAAGCGCAGCGGCTCGGCCATAGCTACGTCGGCACGGAGCACATCCTCTTGGGCCTCTTGCATGACGAGGACAATGCCGGCGCGCGCGTCATCGAGTCCATGGGCGTGGATTTGAATGACCTGAAGACGACGGTCTACAATCTGCTCGACGCGAAAAGCCCGGACAGCGCGGACGCGCAGGGCACGGCGGGCGGAAAAAAGAATGCGACGCCGCTCCTCGCGCACTATGGCCGCAGCCTCAATGATATGGCGCGTCAGGAAAAAATGGACCCCGTCATCGGGCGCACGAAAGAAATCGAACGTGTCATCCAGATCCTCTCGCGCCGCACGAAAAACAACCCGATCCTCATCGGCGAGCCGGGCGTCGGCAAGACCGCCATCGCCGAAGGCCTCGCGCAGCGCATCGTCGAGGGCTCGGTCCCCTATATGCTGCAGGACAAGCGCGTGTTTTCGCTCTCGATGGCCTCGATCGTCGCGGGCGCGAAATATCGTGGCGAGTTCGAAGAACGCCTCAAAGGCATCATCGACGAAATCCGCCGTGCGGGCGACGTGATCCTCTTCATCGACGAGATGCATACGCTCGTCGGCGCAGGCGCGGCCGAAGGCGCGCTCGATGCCGCGAACATCTTGAAGCCGGCGCTGTCGCGCGGCGAGATCCAGATCATCGGCGCGACGACGCTCGACGAGTACAAAAAGCATCTCGAAAAAGACGCCGCGCTCTCGCGCCGTTTCCAGACGATCATGGTCGAGGAACCGGGCATTGATGATGCGATTGAAATCCTCACGGGTCTTCGCGACAAGTACGAGGCGTTTCATCGCGCGAAGATCACGGACGAAGCCGTGCAGGCGGCCGTGAAGCTCAGCCAGCGCTACATCACGGATCGCTTTTTGCCGGACAAGGCCATCGATGTCATGGACGAGGCCGCGTCGAAAGTGCGCATGAAGATGGTCGCGCCGCCCGAAGAGGTCAAGGCCATCGAAGAGCAGCTGCGCGGCCTCACGAATGACAAGGAAGCCGCCATCACGGCACAGGACTACGAGCGCGCCGCCGCGCTCCGCGACCGCGAACAGCATATGAAAGCAACGCTCGCCGAGGCGAAAAACCGTTGGGAGCAGCGCGAAGAATCGCCCATTACGGTGACGGAAAACGACATCGCCGATGTCGTCGCGCTTTGGACGGGCATCCCCGTGCGCCGCATCGCGGCGAAGGAGTCCGACCGCCTGCTGCACATGGAAAACGTGTTGCAGCGCCGCGTCGTCGGACAGGAAGAGGCGGTGAGGGCCGTGTCGAAAGCCATCCGCCGCGCGCGTGCCGGCCTCAAAGACCCGAAGCGCCCGATTGGCTCGTTCCTGTTCCTCGGCCCCACGGGCGTCGGCAAGACGGAGCTCGCCCGTGCGCTCGCCGAGGCGCTGTTTGGCAGCGAGGACAACATTTTGCGCTTCGATATGTCGGAGTACATGGAGAAATATTCCGTCTCGCGCATGGTCGGCGCGCCTCCGGGTTACGTCGGTTACGAAGAGGGCGGCCAGCTCACGGACGCCGTGCGGCGGAAGCCCTACAGCATCATCCTGCTCGACGAAATCGAAAAAGCACATCCCGATGTCTTCAACCTGCTGCTGCAGGTGCTGGAAGACGGCCGCCTGACGGACGGCCAGGGCCGCACGGTCGATTTCCGCAACACGGTCATCATCATGACATCGAATGCGGGCGCAAGCTTCCTGCGCCAGGCGCCGCCGACCATGGGCTTTGCGACGAAAGAGGAAACGTCGGAATCGAAGCACGAGGACGCGAAGAAGCGCGTGCTCGAAGAAGTCAAGCGCATCTTCAAGCCAGAGTTTTTGAACCGCATCGACGAGCTCATCGTGTTCCACGCGCTCGGCCGCGCCGAGCTCGCGAAGATCGTCGACATCCTCATGCACGGCGTGAAAGCGCGCCTCGCCGAGCGGAATCTCGCGCTCGAGATCAGCCCAGCGGCGAAGAACAAGCTCGTCGAGCAGGGCACGGACTTCAAATACGGCGCACGCCCCCTCAAGCGTGCGATCCAGCGCCTTATCGAAGACCCGCTGGCAGAGCAGCTCCTCAGCCGCAAATTCAAAGCCGGCGACACGATCTACGTCAAAAAGACGGGCGACGGCCTCGACTTCGTCGCGAAAGCAAAGAAGCCGAAACCAAAAGCGAAGCCGGCAAAGGCAGACGCGCCTGCCACAAAGACAACGGAAAACAAAACAGCAGAAGCCGCGGAGGCTCCGCGTGCAGGGGCGTAACCACCTCGCTCCAAAAGGATTTGCCGCAAAGCTCAAAAACTTTGCGGCAAATCTTTTGTGGGCGGTCTGGTGGATTGCGAAGTGGTGCGTGCGGCTCATACGGAGAAGCTTGCCACATTAAAAATATTGCGTTTGTCCGTACAAATGTGTATACTAAGAAAAAAGGGGGTCATCGTATGGCAACGAAAACAGCGACGCTCTATGCACGCATGGAGCCGGAGGTCAAAGAAGAAGCAGAGAACATTCTTTCTGCGCTCGGAATGTCCGCCTCGAATGCTATTACTTTGTTTTATAAGCAGATCATCCTGCATCGTGGCCTGCCGTTTCCTCTCACACTGCCGCCAGTCGCCCCTGTTTCCGTCAAAAGCCTCACGGAAGAGGAACTTGACCATGAACTTCAAAAAGGCTTTGATGATATTGCCGCAGGACGCATGAAGCCAGCACGACAGGTGTTCGCAGAGATTCACAAGGATTACGGATTATGACGACGTACACTATTGAAATCACGGAGCAGGCGGAACAAGACATCCGTTCCATTTATTCGTATATCGCCATTGGGCTTCAAGCAACAGAAAATGCGAAAGGCCAAATGGGTCGTATCGAAGCAGCAATTTCATCGCTTGACCAGATGCCAGAGCGTTATCGTCGTTATGAGAAAGAACCTTGGCGCACGCGCAACCTGCGCGTCATGCCCGTGGATCATTTTGTCGTATTCTACATTCCTGATGAAGAAACGATCTCTGTTCGCGTGGTTCGTGTGATGTATGGCGGGCGTGATATCGAGCGGGAATTGGATCGTACGCAGTGATGAAGGGGAGGCAGCACATCAAAACGATGATGGCTGCCTCCTTTTTGAATGAATGCAAACGTTTATTTGTAAGTGGTGATCACATGGCGAAAAAAAAGAAGACGCGGTATGTGTGCCAGCAGTGCGGCTATGATACAGTGCAGTGGCTCGGCAAGTGTCCGGGGTGCGGCGCGTGGAATACAATGGTCGAGGAGGTGCTCCCGGAAGAGCCGAAAGGGCTTGGCGGCGTGCGGCTTGGATTGAGTGACGCGGAGAAGCCGAAGCCGATCGGCGATGTCGTGACGGAGGACTTGCCGCGCTTTTCGACGGGCTCGCCGGAGCTCGACCGCGTGCTGGGCGGCGGCGTGATTCCGGGGTCAATGGTGCTCATCGTCGGCGATCCAGGTGTCGGCAAGTCGAGCCTGACGCTCGCAGCGTGCGCAGCTGTCGCGCGTGCGGGCAAGCGCGTGCTCTATGTGACGGGCGAGGAAAGCACGCGGCAGGTGCGCATGCGCGCGGACCGATTGAACGCGTTGGCAGATACGTTATATGTCGTGAGCGAAACGAACCTTGACACGATCAAGACGCATATCGAAAACACGAAGCCGGAGCTCGTCGTCATCGACTCGATCCAGACGATGCTGCGGCCGGAGATCGCGAGCGCGCCGGGCTCCGTGTCGCAGGTGCGCGAGTGCGCGGCGGAGCTTCTCCGCGTTGCGAAGACGGAAGGCATCGCGGCATTCGTCATCGGCCACGTGACGAAGGAAGGCAACCTCGCGGGCCCGCGTGTCCTTGAGCATATCGTCGACACGGTGCTCTACTTCGAAGGCGAGCGCAATGCCGAGTACCGCGTGCTGCGCGCCATCAAGAACCGTTTCGGCAGCACGAATGAGCTCGGCCTCTTCGAGATGCGCGACTGCGGCCTCGTCGATGTGCCGGACGCGTCGAAATTATTTCTCTCGGACCGCGAAGCCGACAGCGGTACGGTCATCGTGCCGACGGTTGAGGGCACGCGGCCGCTCCTCGTCGAAGTGCAGGCGCTCGTCGCGCCGACGCCATTCGTGCCGCCGCGGCGCACGTCGGATGCCGTGGATATCAAGCGCATTCAATTACTCTTAGCCGTGCTCGAGAAGCGCGTGCATCTGCAGATCGGCGCGTGCGATGTCTACGTGAAGGTCGCGGGCGGCATCCACATCGACGAGCCGGCCGCCGACCTCGCACTCTGCGTCGCGATGGCGTCAAGCTTCGCAAATCGCTTGCTCTTGCCGAAGACGATCGTCTTCGGCGAAGTCGGCCTCTCGGGCGAAGTGCGCGCCGTGTCGCAGGCGGAACTGCGCGTACACGAGGCGGCGCGGCTCGGCTTCGAGCACGTCGTGCTGCCGCGCAAGAACTACGACCAATTGCAATCGGAAACGCGCGGCATTCATCTTCTTCCCGCAGCAACGCTCGGCGAAGCGCTGAAAAGTGCGATGCCGCGCGGGTGAACGGTGAATCGGTAGAGAAATGCTTCGCATACGCGCACGAAACGGCGCGACCGCAGGAGTTTGCGGTCGCGCCGTTTTTCAATCAGGTGGCAAGCGCTTTGCGGCCATCAGCGGAATTGCCGCCACCAGGAGATTTCAGGGGAGCTTGGAAAAGGAGTCGCTAGAAAAGTTGTTCCGTTGCTCAAGCCGCCTCGTTCGGCTTTTTGTTTTCCTTGAGGTATGCCGCAATGCGGACGTTGACGTTTTCTTGCAAATTGCGGTAGAAGAAGCGGTAGTCGTAAATGTGATAGACGCCGTCGGCGTAGAGCTTGCCGGGGAAGCGCTGCGGCGAGATGTCCGTGCATTTCAGCGCGCCACGCTCTGTGTCGATGTATGCGCCCGTGAGCTCCGGATATTCGTCCGCGACCGTGCCATCAGGATTCACAAAGCACGCACCCTTGTTCAGGCTGCGGTCGGCGACCGTGCCATCCGTGCACCAGTTCAGCGGATTGATGGCGAGCGCATGGATGCCGCGCGGCAGGATCGGCGAGTCCTTGACGCCTTCGGCCTCGCTGTTGAAGGCGACGATGACGCCCGTGTCGTCCGCACGCCCGGCGAATCGCAGCTGCGGCAGGCTGCGCATATCTTTTTCCGTGATGACCCATCCGATGGCATAGGCCGCGATGAGCTGGCGCGCGATGCGCGGATCGCCCGTGTGCGCCTTCAAAAGGCGCAACACGTGGTCGGCGCCTTGCGAGAAGCCCGCGATGATGAAGGGTCTTCCTTCATTATAATGTTCCATGTAGTAGTTGAAGGCGCCCTCGATGTCCTCGTGCGCCTCTTCGAGGCATTCATCGCGGAAATCCTTGCTGAAGGAATAGACCTCGAAGCCGGCCTGGCGGTAGTACGGCGCGAAGAAACGGCTGTGCGCATCGTAAATGCCTTTTTCCATACGGATGACTTTGCGGAGCGCCGCACGTTCCTGCGTGTTCGAAAGATCGAGGTAGTACGGCTCATAGCGGCCGAGGCAGGCTGTCGGGCTGATGAAGAAGACGTCCGCAGGGGCGTCGCCGTCCGCGGCATCGGTGTCGGCGAGGAAGGCCCAGTTTTCGGCATTTCTGTAATCGATGGGCTGGCGCGGCGGCTCGGCAAACCAGCTGTGGACGGTCGAGCAGATGCTGCTGGTAACATGGTGCAAGATATGGAACAAATTGCTCGTTTTCATCGGATTCACCTTCTATTTTGTACGATTCTTCTTGTTTTATGGAATTCGACGGGCGCCTGCAGGATTCCTTTTTTCGATTGCACATTCTTCGCCGTTTTCCTTGTGCAACTTGCACAAAGTTTTCGTTTGAAGGTTGTGGATGTTGTCGTTGTCCGATGTGCACCACGATGGTAGAATGGCATTGTCAACAGGAAAAAGACAAAATCGCATAACAGAAGGGCAGCGGTGCTCATGCTTTACGGATTCGTCCGCAGCATGAGCACTTTTTTGTCTGGACTGTTTCATTTCGTGGATTACGAGAAAGGAGTGGCGGATATGGCAGAAATCGGCCGTATGTATATCGACGGCGTATGGGTGCCGTCCGGTTCCGGCGCGACGCGCGAGATCATCAATCCGGCAGACCAGTCGGTCATCGGCACGGTCTACGAAGGTGATGCTGCGGATGTCGACAAAGCCGTGGCGGCGGCGCACAAGGCGTTCGACGATCCAGCATCGCCTTGGAGGAAGATGAAAGCGGGGGAGCGGGCAAGCCTCTTGTTCGCGCTCGCCGATGCGCTCGAGAGCCGGGCGGCGGAGTTCGCGCATCTCGAAGTCCTCGACAGCGGCAAGCCGCTCCGCGAGGCGGAATGCGACGTCAGCGACGCAGCGAATTGCCTGCGCTACTACGCAGGCCTCGCGACGAAGCCGACGGGCGTGACGTACGACGTGCCGGAAGATATGCAAGCGCTGACGGTGCGCGAGCCCATCGGCGTCTGCGCGCAGATCGTCCCATGGAACTATCCGCTCTTGATGGCGATGTGGAAGCTCGCGCCGGCGCTTGCAGCCGGCAACACGGTCGTGTTCAAGCCGGCGGAGATCACGCCGATGACGACGATCAAATTCTTCGAGCTCATCGAGGAAGCTGGCTTCCCGAAAGGCGTCGCGAACCTCGTGCTCGGCGCGGGCGCGACGGTCGGCGCCGCGATGAGCGAGCACCCGGGCGTTGACAAAATCGCGTTCACGGGCGGCACGGTGACGGGCAAGAAAATCCTCGCCGCGTCCGTCGGCAACTTGAAACGCGTGAGCCTCGAGCTCGGCGGCAAGTCGCCGGACATCGTGTTCGCTGATGCGGATTTCGAGACGGCTGTCGATTACGCGCTGTTCGCGATTTTCGCCGGCCAAGGACAAATCTGCGCGGCGGGCTCGCGCCTGCTGCTCGAGAAGAGCATCGCACCGAAATTCATCGACCGCCTCGTTGAGCGTGCCAAAAAAATCGTCGTCGGCCCCGGTCTCGCCGCAGGCACGGAGATGGGCCCGCTCGTCTCGGAGCGCCAGATGGAAAAAGTCCTTCATTATATCGACCTCGGCATCCAGGAGGGCGCGACGCTCGCCTGCGGCGGTCATCGCATGACGGATGGAGACTTTGCGAAAGGCTTCTTCGTCGAGCCGACGATCTTCACGGACACGACGGAAGACATGAGCATCGTCAAGGACGAGATCTTCGGCCCCGTGCTCGCGGTGCAGGTCTTCGAGGATGAAGCTGACGCGATCCGCATGGCGAACAACACGCGCTACGGCTTAGCGGGCGCCTGCTTCACGCAGGACGGCGCGAAGGCGCTCCGCGTCATCAAGGCGCTGCGCGCCGGCATCACGTGGATCAACGGCTACCACTCGACGTACAACGAAGCGCCGTGGGGCGGCTACAAAGAGAGCGGCAACGGCGGGCGCGAGCTCGGCACGTACGGCCTCGAAGAGTACACGGAGGTCAAGCAGATCAATATCAACACGAACGTCTGCCCGATCGGCTGGTTCGCGAATTGAAAAAATCATCCGGCAAAGGTGGTGAGGCCGATGCAGCAATGCAAAGGTTAAAAATCATCAGAATACTGTGTAAATAGCAGGAGGAGGAGTGCAGAATGGAAAAAATGGATTTCAGCAAATTCGGCTATGGCAATGTGGCGGATCACATCGCCGAGCTCGAAGATATCGTAGGCCCCGAAAATGTCATGACGGCCATGCATGACCGCGCGCTGCGCGCAGCATCGTGCGCGCCGTTCCCCATGCAGCGCTGGGAGGATCACATCCCCGATGTCGTCGTCCTGCCGGGCTGCACCGAGGAAGTCGCGGACATCATGAAGCTCGCGAACAAGTACAAGCTGCCGGTCGTCCCGCGCGGTGCCGGCTGCGGCCTCGCCGATGGCGCGTTCCCGCTCAACAAGGGCATCTGCCTCGACATGAAGCGCATGAACGAGATTCTCGAAGTCGATGACATCAACCGCACCGTCACGGTGCAGCCAGGCGTCAACATGCAGGAGCTCAACAAGGTGCTCGACAAGGTCGGCATGTACTACCCGGACGATCCCGCGTCGTACGGCACGGCTGTCATCGGCGGCCGCATCGGCACGAATGGCTGGAGCGTCGGCGGCGCTGGCTCCGGCCATCCGGCGAACCTCGTCTGCAGCATGGAAGTCGTGCTCCCGACGGGCGAAGTGGTCTGGCTCGGCAAGGGCGGCTCGAGGAAGTGCCGCAATTCGTCGGCAGGCTACCGCATGCTCGAGCTATTCTTCGGCCATCAGGGCACGCTCGGCGTCGTCACGGAGGCCGTGCTCGACTGCTGTCCGAAGCCCGAAGTCGAGTTCCCGTCGTACTATGGCTTCGCGAGCTACGAAGAAGCGTACAACGCGCTTTTTGAGATCGGCATCTCCGGCGTCAAGTGCGCCGTCAACTATATCATGTTCGACGAGGAAAAAATTGATTTCCTCCGCCGCGACGATGAAGCGTTCATCCCGTTGCCGGAATCCGTCAAGTGCGTCGTCATGGCGACGTTCGCCGGCACGGAAGGCGAAGTCCTCGCTGCCCGCAAGAAGATCCTCGGCATCATGAAGAAGATGAAGGGCACGTACCTCGGCGAAGAGCAGGCCTGGGGCGACTGGGCGACGCGCCATGACCGCTACCATCTCGCCGTGCATTGCCGCGACGGGCAGGGCCAGGTCGTCACGATGTCGTGGCACTGCGAGGACAACTGCATGATCCACAGCGAGCTGCCGGAATTCACGCATGGCCTCCACAAGATCGTCAAGAAGTACGTCGACAAGTACGACAACATCTTCAACGATGCCGGCTGCTTCATTTACTGCGGCGGCCCGTATCGTACATGGGGCGATTACCTCGCAGAGGTCGACGTCTTCATCAATGAGTACGCGATGACGCCGGAGCTCTGGGAAGTCTGGCTCGACATGAAGCGCGAGATCGCGGAGCTCGCCGTCGATCTCGGCGGCTCGATCTCCATCTGCCATGGCGCTTGCCGTGAAGGCGATGTCGACGTCCTCATCGAAAAGGAACTTGTCGACGGCCAGTTCGAGATGATGAAGAAGATCAAGAAGCTCTTTGATCCGAACAACATTATGAACCCGGGCAAATACCGCCTCGACCTCGCCTACTGAGCATGGGCGTGACAAAGAAAGCTATGTGTGATCGAGATAGGAGGGCTGGATATGGAAATCCTCAGCTATAAGAAATTCTACGAAGACCCGGTGAAAAAAGGCGAGAAGGTCGATGAAGAACTCTCGAAGGACTGTTACAATGTCTTCGCTTGCCGCCATAAATTCTGCCGTGAGTGGTGTCCGGACTACGTCGAAGAAGGCAACGAATCGTACACGTCGTACGGCTACCACACGGGACTCCTCGCACTGTCGCGCGGCGACGGCGACCTCTCCGAGATGAAGAACGCCTACATCCACTGCCTCGAGTGCGGCCAGTGCGAGCTGAAGTGCCCGAACACGATGTTCGGCGGCGACTTCTACCGCGTCACGACGACGACGGTCGACCTCGTCCGCAAGATGCGCCGCGACCTGCACGCGCAGGGCATCGACTACGACGGCTTCGAAGAAGTCCAGAAGGTCATCGACGACTTCAAGGCGCATGACGCAGGCCCAGACGAAGAGCTCACGAGCTGGGCGGCCGGCCTCGATCTGCCGTTTGCCGGCGAGACGATGATGTTCGTCGACTACTACAATGCGTTCCAGACGCGCGAAGTCCCCATCGCCGCCGCGAAAATCCTCAAGGCTGCCGGGGTGGAGTTCGGCATCCTGAAGCACCCGCACATCACGACGGGCGAGCTCTATGAGACGGACGAGGCCGCGTGGGTCGATGCCGCGAAGAAGAACGTCGAGGCGCTGAAAGCGGCCGGCGCGAAGACGGTCATCGTCGTGAACCCGCATGAGTATTCGTACTTCATCAAAGAATATCCGCGTTACGTCGGCGAGCTGCCGTTCGATGTCGTCTTCATCACGGACTACGTCAACGACCTCATCAAGGCCGGCACGATCAAGTTCGTCAAGCCGTACAACAAGAAGGTAACGTTCCACGATCCATGCAGCCTCAACAAGCTCTGTGGCAACTACAAGGCGCCGCGCGAGATCATCGAGGCGCTCCCGGGCACGCATGCTGAGATTGACGATCCCGTGCTCCAGTGGAAGTATTGCTGCGGCAACGGCGTGTCGAGCGCGTTCCGCAAGGCGCTGCCTGACGTCTCCTATAAAATCGGCGTGCGCCGCCTGAAGCACGCGAACGATGTCGGCGCCGAGGTGCTGCTCGTCGCCTGCCCGCACTGCAAGGATATGTTCGCCGAGACGAAGACGAAATCCGGCATCAACATCGAGCCGGTGCACATCCTGGAAGTCGTCGCGTATTGCATGGGAATTGAGGTGTGAATCATGGCAGAAAAAGTCATCAAGAAATCCGATCACTATGAAGTCGAGCCATGGCGGATGACGGGCTACATCCACCAGCAGGTCATGAACGATGCGGCCATCCAGAAGATCATGCAGGACAAGATGCTGTATCTGACGTGGATGCACAAGCAGGAAGCCGGCCGCTGCCTGCCGGGCTACACGAAAGAGGAGCTCGAAAGCTGACATTTGGATGATGTGAGGGGAAGGCAGCTGAGATGGCTCGTGCAACGCAGCGCGGCATCTCAACTGTCTTTCTATATTCCCCTCGTGTTCTCGTTTTTGCAAAAACATCCGGTTCCCCTCGCTACAGGAGGTGCTGTTATGCATATCGTCGTATGTGTCAAGCATGTCATTGACAGCACGGAGATCCACGTCGACAAGAAGACGAACGAGCTCGTGCTGCGCGGACTCTCCACGCAGATCAATGACTATGACAAGAACGCCGTCGAAGAGGCGGTCAAGATCAAGAAAGAACTCGGCGGCACGGTGTCGCTCCTCTGCATCGGTCCGCGCGATGCGCAAAAAACGCTGAAGGAAGCGCTGGCCATGGGCGCCGACCAGGCGTATCTCTTGCAGACCTCGCCGCGTCAGGAGCTCGACACGGCGCAAATCGCGCTCATCCTCTCGAAGATGATCGAAAAAATCGAGCCCGCCGACCTCGTCCTCTGCGGCGAAGTCTCTGAGGACGGCTACAACAGCCAGACGGGCGCGCGCCTCGCCGAGCGCCTGCACCTGCCGCAAGTCAGCTACGTCACGAAGCTCGATGCGCAGGAAGGCGGCTTCGTCGCCGAGAGCACGCTCGAGTCGACGGTCGAGACAGTGAAAGGCGCCACGCCGGCGCTCCTCACGATCTCGAGCGCCATCAACGTGCCGCACCTGCCGACGGCCATCCAGATCATGAAAGTCCGCGGCAACCGCATCAAGTCACTGAAGCTCAGCGACCTCGGCCTCGACGACAGCGTCCTCGAGACGCCCGCCGTCAAGATGCTCGGCTACGAGATCCCGCAGCAGGAGCGCAAGAACATCATGATTGATGGCGCACCGGCGGACGCAGCCGCGAAACTCGTGAGCTATCTGCAGGAAGAGAAGGTGATGTAAATGTCGAACGTCCTCATTTACGCAGCAACGGAAGAAGACGCGAAAGCCCTTGCCGTGCTCGCCGCGCCGCTTGCGGACGGCACGCCGTCGTTTTTGAAAGCCAGTACGGGCCTCCCAGAGGCCGAAGCCGCGACCATCGTGGCGACAGCTGGTGCCGAAGGCGCGACGGTCATCGTCGCCCCCGCCTCGAAGAAAGGAAACGAAGCAGCGGCGCGGGCGGCAGAAATGCTCGCAGCCGGCTGCATCACGGAAGCGCTGTCCGCGGCAACGAAGGATGGAAAGATCACGGCGAAGCGTGCCATCTACGGCGGCGTGGCCGTCGGTGAATTCGCGTTCGAGAAATCGCCGGCCGTCCTGACGTTTGCCCTGTCCGCGCTTGCGGGTGCGGAGGGCGCGGGCGCTTACGAGGCCGTCGCTGCGGTAGCCGGTGCGGAGGCCAGCTACCGCAAGGAACTTGTCAAGAGCGAGCCGCTCGCGAAGACGGTCGACCTCACGAAGGCGAAGCGCATCGTCTCGTTCGGCCGCGGCCTCGCGAAGAAAGACGACATCGGCACGGTCGAAGCGCTCGCGCAGAAGCTCGGCGCCGACATCGGCTGCTCGCGTCCGATTGCAGAGGAGCTCAAGTGGCTGCCGCAGGAGCACCAGGTCGGCATCACGGGTGCCATCGTGAAACCGGATCTCTACATCGCGCTCGGCATCTCCGGCGCCATCCAGCATTTTGCCGGCATGAAGGATTCGAAAGTCATCGTGGCGGTCAACAGCAACAAGAACGCGCCGATTTTCCAATTCGCCGACTACGGCATTGTCGGCGACATCTACGAAGTCATCCCGGCGCTCGAGCAAGCGCTCGGTTAACCCGTTTTGTAGGAGGGCGGTGAACCTTTATGGATGCAGTGAGAGAATTCCTGCCGTTTTTGCCGGCAGGGGCGGGGATGATCATCTACCCGCTGTCCATCCTGTTCTTCGGCTGCATGGCCTATGGCCTGTACTGGCGTTTCCAGCGCTATGGGGTCAGCCTCAAAGACGCGTGGGAAGAAGTCAAGCTTGACGCCAAGACCGAGGGACGTGCGCGGCTGCGCACTGTGATCGAGCAAGCTCTGTTGCAGAAGAAAGTCATGCGCCGCCCGCTCGCGGGGAATTTCCACTGGGGCATCTTCGGCGCGATGCTGGTGTTTTCCGCCGGCACGGGGCTCGTGGCGTTCCAGCAGGATCTCTTGTCGAAGCTCGGCTTGACATTCCTCAAAAACGGCGTGTACTTTGCATTCGAGTTCGTGCTCGACACGGCGGCGCTCGCGTTTCTCGCCGGCCTGCTCGTCGCGCTCGGACGGCGGATGTTTGCAAAGCCGTCGTATCTCGAAAACACGAAGGAATCGTACGCCGTGCTCGGCCTCTTGCTCTTCATCGGCGCGACGGGCCTCCTGCTCGAGGGCATGCGCCTCGCAGCGCATCCCGTTCCGTGGGGCGGCTGGTCGTATGTCGGCAGCCTCGTCGCGCAGATCGTCCCGGCGGCTGCCGTGCCGGCGGTTTATCCGTACGTCTGGTGGACGCATCTCTTTGCGGCGCTCACGATGATCGCGCTCGTGCCGTACACGAAGCTCTATCACATCCTCGCCATCCCGGCGAACCTGTTCCTCGAGCCCGTCGGCGTAGCGAAAGCGAAGCTCTCGATGCCTTTCAACCTCATGGATATGGCGGAGGACGAGTCGGAGGAAAGCGAGGAAGAAGAGCCGACGATGGGCGTCGGCAATGTGCAGGAATTTGACTGGAAGCGCAAGTTCGCCGTCGATGCCTGCATCAACTGCGGGCGTTGCGAAAGCGTCTGCCCGGCCGTCGCGGCCGGCCGCGAGCTGTCGCCGCGCGTCATGATCCAAGGACTCAAAGCATCCATCGCAGCGACCGTTCCGGCGCCGGGCCTCATGAAGAAAGCCGAGGCGAGCGATCTCATCCTCGATGAGAAAGACGCGATGGCGGGTGAGAAGACGGGCAATGTGTTCGAGGATGGCATCCTCAGCGAGGAAGCTGCTTGGTCGTGCCTCAACTGCGGCGCGTGCATGGAAGAATGCCCGGCCTCGATCCATCATGTCGAGTACACGCTCGATTTCCGTCGTCATCTCTTTTCCGAAGGCCATGTCAAAGACAAGCAGGCGACGCTCCTCGAAGCCGTCGAACGCAATGGCAACCCGTACGGCTTGCCGTCGTACGAGCGCACGGAGTGGCTCCTCGATAAAGGCATCCCGGACATCGAGGACAATCCGGACGCCGACTACATCTACTGGATCGGCTGCGCCGGCGCGTACGGCATCCGCAACCAGGAGGTCACGCTCGCGACGCTGCGCCTCCTCAAGGCCGCCGGCCTCAACTTCGCGATCCTCGCGGAGGAGAAATGCTGCGGCGAAGTCGTGAAGCGCCTCGGCGAGGAAGGCCGCTTCCAGCTGCTCGCGATGGAGAACGTGCAGTACCTCGAACCGTATGCGGACAAGACGTTCATCACGAGCTGCCCGCATTGCTACAACACGCTGAAGCATGAGTACCGTGACTTCGGCCTCGAGCTGAATGTCGTGCATCACACGGAGCTTTTCGCGAAGCTCCTCGCGGACGGCAAGCTGCCGCTCGCAGCGAACGATGCGAAGCTCGCGCACATCGCTTATCACGATCCGTGCAATCTCGGCCGCATGAACGGTATCTACGACGCACCGCGCGAAGTCATCGGCCATGTGCCGGGCGCGACGCTCGTCGAGCCGGCGCGGCACGGCGACCGGAGCTTCTGCTGCGGCGCCGGCGGCGGCAACGCGTGGTTCAATGTCCCGGAGAAGACAAAAGTCAGCTCGCTGCGCCTGAAAGAGATCTGCGCGAGCGCGCACCCCGCCATCCTCGCCGTCGCGTGCCCGTACTGCCTCGCGATGTTCGATGATGCTGTGAAGACGGAGGGCATGGAAAAGACGCTCGCCGTCAAGGATATCTCCGAACTTTTGGCGGATGCGCTCCCGATTTCGGATGAAAGCGGCGAAACCGGCGGAGATGTTGCGGCAGCGCCCTGATATGACCGAATTTTGGTGCACATCCACAAATTTTTCTCGTTTTTTTGTTCAGCGTTATCATTGTTGCGTGAAAAAAGGGGTGCTATACTTAGCATAGATAAGATTTATGAGGCATCGCGGCCTCCATGAAGACTTCCGCTCCGTGCGGGGGCTTCATGGAGGCCGTTTTTGCATTCTGAATCAGAGGAATCCTTCATCCTGGTTACAAGGAGGTCTTCGCCATGAGTGATTTATTGCTGCGTCCCCCGGTGGGATCGGAAGCTGCGTATTCAGAAGCGATCCAGCCGCAAGAACATACGATGAAACGTTCGCTGTCGTGGGTCGATGCATTCTTCATCGCCAGCGGCGTCCCGGCGCTCTGCCTGTTTTCCATCGGCGCACTCGCGAATCAAGTCGGCACGCCGTCCGTCCTCGTCTGGACGCTCTCCGTGCTCATGGGATTCTCGCAGGCTTTCACGTTCGCGGAGATCTCCGGACTGTTTCCCAATAAATCGGGCGGCGCGTCCGTCTACAGTTCCATCGCCTGGATGCCGTATTCGAAGTTCATCGCGCCGCTTTCCGTCTGGTGCAACTGGATCGCGTGGACGCCGATTCTAGCGATCGGCACGGGCCTCATGTCCGGCTACCTCCTGACGAGTCTGTTCCCAGCGGATTCCGCCATCATGACATGGCAGTACACGATCGCCGACCTCGGCTTCATCTCAGATGGCTTGACGCTGCGGCTGAACGCGACGTTCTTCCTCGGCGCGTTCCTGCTGCTCGCGCTTTTCGTGGCGCAGTCGTTCGGCATTTCGAAAGCGGCGAAGATCACGATGTTCCTGTCGCTTGCAGGCCTCCTGCCGCTCATCCTCGTCACGATCGTCCCGCTCGTCTCCGGCGATGTCGCGCTCGCGAACTTCGATCCGTTCGTTCCCGCGTCGGGCAGCTGGGATTTTGCAGGGCTCGGCATCTTCCTCGGCGGCATGTACGTCGCCGCGTGGTCGACGTACGCATTTGAGACGTGCGTCTGCTACACGAAAGAGTTCAAGCATCCGAAGACGGATGTCATCAAGTCCATCGTCTCCGCCGGCCTGCTCTGCGTCGTCATGTTTACGCTTGTGCCGTTCGTCTTTGAGGGGGCATTCGGTCTCGAAGCGCTCAGCCGCCCGGAGATCGTGGATGGTTCCGGCGTCGCTCGCGCGCTCGGCGGCCTGCTCCACGGCGGCCCGATGGTCACGCACGCCATCGTCGTCATGCTGCTCCTCGCGATCACGCTGTCCGTCATGACGGCCATGTCCGGCTCGTCGCGCACGCTGTATCAGGCGAGCGTCGACGGCTGGCTGCCGCGTTATCTCTCGCATGTCAACAAGAACGGCGCGCCCGTGTACGCTATGGTCACGGACCTCGTGCTGAACCTCGTGCTGCTCATGATGTCCGACTATATGTTCGTGCTCATCGCTTCGAACTGCGGCTACATCCTCTGCAACTTCATGAACTTGCAGTCCGGCTGGATCCACCGCATCGACCGCCCGGATCTCGCGCGCCCGTTCAAGGCGCCGAACGTGCTCCTCGGCTTCAATACGCTGCTGTCGTTCTGCAACGTCGCGTTCCTCGGCGTCGCAGCCGCGAGCTTCGGCGCGGGCAACATCGTGACAGGCCTCGCCATCTGCGCGATGATCCTGCCGGTGTTCTGCTACCGCCATTACATCCAGGATCACGGTACGTTCCCAAAGGAGACGCTCGCCGAGGAAGGCAACGCGCTCTCGGCAAAGAAATGCGGCATGCTTCCGTACTTCGCGCTCCTCTGCGGCGTCACGACGATCGTCGGCTGCTACCATATTTTTCGTTGATTCCTAGGGAGGGACGCTTATGTCCATCCAGATACAGACGATTTTTCGTGAGACAAGGGCGACGTATCAATTGCATCCGTTGACGGAGGATGCCGGCATGACGCGTGAATTTTCTTGGGTGTAGCTGTGCGAGGATGTCGACAACATCAAATTTTTTCGTGGCAATGAACTCGTCATCACGACGGGGCTCATGAACGATCACGCGTCTTGGCTGAAAAATTTCATCGAACGCCTCGTCCATTGTCGCGCGAGCGGCTTGATCCTCAATGTCGGCAAATATATTTCCGAGCAGGAAATGACGGACGACCTCCTCGCCTATTGCGCGGAAAAAGATTTCCCCGTCTTCGCGATGCCGTGGCGCATCCGTTTCGCCGACATCATGCAGGATTACTGCAAGCGCCTGCTCCTCGCGCAGCAGAAGGAATTGAATTTCGAGACGCTCGTGCGCGGCATCATCACGTCGAGCCGCCAGCGTGAGGATTACCTGCAGGCGCTCACGTCCGGCATCTATCCGCATACGGCATTCCAGCTGAAGCTGTTCGAGCTTTCGCATGACAGCGTGTCCGAAGAAAAGCAGGTGCAGACGCTGGAGGCTTGGAAGCGGATGCTCAACCACTTGCGCGTGCAATATCTCGTCTTTTTCCAGCAGGGCAAGCTGCTCCTCGTGCTGTTCCGCAAGAATCCCGACGATGATTTTTCCATCCCTGCGGAGCTGATGGAGAAACTGCCGAAGCCCCTGCGCCCGGTCGCCTGCGGGGAAAGCATGGTGCACACGCAGTACGCCGGCCTCACGGAAAGCTACCAGCAGGCCGAAGCTGCGCTCGAGGTCGCGCGCCTCACGGAAAACACGGTCATGGCGTTCGACGACATCGGTGTCTACAGCTTGTTCTTCGCACTCAAGAACATGAAGCCGCTCCGGAAGATGTACGACGAGCTCCTTTTGCCGATCCTGCGCTACGACGAGGAACACAATTCCCAGCTCGCACCGACGCTCCGTTATTATCTCTTCCACATGAACAGCATTCAGGAAACAGCGCGCGCCATGTACGCGCACCGCAACACCGTGAGCTACCGCATCAACAAGCTCAAGGAACTCACGGGCGAAGATTTTGATGATGCCGTCGTCGCGTTCAACTATATGCTCGCCTACTATGCCGGCGATTATTTCCGTATGAAGGAGATCACGGATTGAAGCACGGGGCTGTTGCAAGCGGTTTTGCCGCTGCGCAGCCTCCTTTTTGTGCCGCGGAGGCAGGCTGCGGCGTTCCAGGCGGTTTCGGTGTCAGAAAGAAAATTTTGGGAGAAAAATCCCAGAAATCTCCCACGTGTCTCACAGAGAAATATGAAATTTCGATGATAGCATAAATTTTAATGACGCGAATGACTGATTTGCGCCCGTGCGTGGGAACGCGGGCATCCGATATGTTGCAGAATTTCATCGAACGTGGGTCGGAGAATGGTATGAGGGATACGGGAACGTCAACGAAGACCGAAAAAACGAAGAAGCAGCTGTTCCTTGCGGACGTGCCACAGATTTTGGCGCGCCCGCTTTCGGCGTGCTTTGAAAAAGAGGGCTGGAGCGTCGGGGCGCTTGGTGCGGAAACGACGGACGCAGCGCATCATGTATATGCGGTGGATCTCATGAGCGTCGAGGCAGAGGAGATTTTCGCGCTCGAGGACGCGGCCGTGCTCATCGCGCCGCTCGCGGCGGAGCGCACGGATGCTGTGGCGCGGCTCGAGCGCTTGCTGGCGCTCGCGAAGCGTCAGACGCATCTGGAGCACGTACTCCTCCTCAGCAGCGCCGACGTGTTTTCTGGCAAAGGCGTCGCGATGGAAACGGCGCAGCAAGCGCCGAAAACCGTGGCAGGAGAACGTCGCGTGCGTTTGGAGTCGTTGGCATTCGCGTGGAAAAAGGAAGGCTTGCCCGTCACGGTCGTGCGCCTGCCGGAACTCTGCGGCGAAGGACTCGCGGATGGCGACGGCTTCCTTGGAAAATTCGTCGCGGCGGCCTTGGGTGGCGTTACGCAAAAACCAGAAGCGAACGTTGTTGCAACGGACAAAAAGAAGACAGATGTTGATACGACGACCAAAAATGTGACCGTGCGCGTCGAAGGCCCGCAGGAATTTCTCGTCGCGCGCGATGCGGCGTATGGCATTTGGCGCGCCGTTGAGCGCGGATTTTCTGGTGATGTGTTGCATCTTGGCGGCGGGCAGGGCTTTGGCTTTGACACGCTTGCAAATGAAGTGCGCCCGCTCCTGCCGGAGGGGGCGAAGCTCCCGCTGGCGGCACAGGGGCACGGGGCGAAGGATGCGCTGCCGTTTGGCCATCCGTTCCTCGACAGCACGCATGCGCTCCAAGAACTTGGCTGGCAGCCGCGTTGCGATATCCGCGAAGGCGTGCGTGCCTCTGTGCAGTCCATCTTGGATACGCGCACGGCGGCAGAGCAGAAGCCGGGCGAATCGGCGCGTGACCGCATGAAGCGCCTCTGGCGCCGTGCCGTGCCGTATCTTGAGAATTTTGCAGGCGCAGCGCTCATGGCGATCATCGCCTACTTCCAGGGCGGGTCGCCGGTCAACCGTACGATCCCTGTGGACTTCAATTTCGTCTACATCGGCACGTTCGGCCTCTTGTACGGCAAGCGGCAGGCCGTGCTGTCCATCACGTTCGCTCTCGCCATCCTCATCGTCTCGCTGACATCGCGCGGTGCGGAGGGCATCAGCCTGCTGTACAACCCGATCGAGCTCCTGCATTTCATTTCGTATCTCTTCGTCGGCGTGCTGACAGGTTATTTTGCGGACCGGGCCGACTACGAGCGCGCGGCGAATCGCTGGAAGGAGCGCCGTGCCGCCGAGCGGCAGTCGTTCTTGAAAAATTTGTATCAGGAGAGCGTGCGTGTCAAGGATCGCATGTATCGCCAGATCGTGAACTCCGACGACAGCATCGGCCGTGTCTACCATATCGTGCGTCGCCTCGACAGCGTCGAGGAGGAAAATCTCTACACGCAGACGGCCGCAGTCACGGCCGAGGTCTTGAACGTCGAAAACGTCGCCGTCTACGTCGTGAGCCGCGACGGCCATTACCTGCGCCAAAAAGTCCGCATGGGCACGGAGGCCGCGCTGCGGCCGCATTCGCTGCGCGTCGATGACAACCCGTATCTTTCCGACTTGTTTGAAACGCAGCGCGTGTTCGCGAACCGCGCCTTGCAGGAGGGCGTGCCCGATCTTGCGGCACCAGTCGTCTATGATGAGCGCGTGATTGCCGTCATCGAGATCTACGGGCTTGATTTCGGCCAGTGGAGCTACTACGAGCAGAACCTCTTGTCGCTGACGGCGCGCCTCGTCGCGGCCTCCATCGGCCGGGCGTGGCACTTCGAGCAGGAAGCAGCGGAGAAGCGCTACCTGCCCGGCACGCGCATCCTCAAGAATAGCGAATTCCAGAAAGTCCTCAAAGAACTTTCCGAGCGCCGCCGTCTCACGAAGGACAATCCGGCGGCGCTGCTGCCCGTCGTCGCGGGCGGCCTGACAATCTCCGAGCTCGACGAGCGCCTCTCGCATTGCATCCGCACGGAGGATTTCGCGGGCGAGTACGAGGATGGCGTTGCGCTGTTACTTCCTGACGTGCAGGGCGACACGCTGCGCCTCGTGCGCGAACGCCTGGCGCGCGCCGGCGTCGAGACGGACGAGGGAAGGGCGGTGGTCTGATGCCATTTTTTGGTTATCTCATCGTTCATGTCATCGTTGCCGTCGTCTGGTTTCTGCTGGCCAGCCGTTTCCGCCGCAAGCAGCAGGCGGCGTGCGAAGCCGTGCTGATCTTGCTTCTGCCCGTCGCAGGCCTCCTGATCCTGCTCTTCTGGCGCGTCGCGTGCCTCATTGCGCATTGCGATGCGAACCGGCCGGAGTATCACAAGGACGAGCGCGAAGAATTTTCTCCTGGGATGGAATACCAAGCGGACATCGTGCCGCTTTCCGATACGTATCTTCTCGGCGACGCGCGCATGAAGCGCCGCCTGTTCACCGACGCCATCAAGCAGGAAGTCGTCGAGAATCCGACGATCTTGCAGGATGCTGTCCATGATGAAGACCGCGAGATCACGTATTACGCCGTCTCGATGATGACGGCGCATATGGAAAAGGTCACGGAAGAGATCGAAGCTGTGAAGAAACAGCTGGATGCCCAGGCAAAGGGCGTTCCAGTGTCAGAGGATACGAATTCAACCGTTACCGCGTCCAATGGAACATCGAACAAGGAAAGCCGCGACGCGCTGCTTGATCGTTACGCCGGACTGCTCGAGACGTATCTTGAGCACGGCTATGGCGATGCGCCGAGCCGGTCGCTCATGGAGCATGAGCTCCGCGCAACGCTGACGCAGCTCGTGCAGCATTCTAAGGAGACGGCGACAAGCTACGAACGGCAGATCCGTGCGTTCTTGCGCGGCAAGGAATACGAGGAAGCGGAAGCGGCCTGCAAGCGCTACGACGAGGCGTGCCCGGGCGAGGAAGGGCCGGTCTATATGCGGCTCGTGCTCGCAGCGGCGCGCCATGATGCAGCAGGCATGCGGGCGGCGATTGCGGAGCTGCGCGCATTGCCTGTGCGCCTGTCGCCACGCGCGCTGAAAGCGATCCGCTACTGGGGAGGGGACGCCGCATGAACAAGCGCAATATCGTCCTGCTCTTTCTCTTTGCCGCGCTCCTTGGCTGTTTTTTCCAGTACACGCGTCTCGACGGCTTCCTGCATCTTGGCGCCGTCCAGAACGACCCGGCGGTTGAGCGGGCAGAGCAAGCACCATGGAAAGACGCGGACACCATCGAGCGCGACCACTACGTCATCATCTACGACCCGACGGATGTGCCGAGCATGTACTCGCGTCACAACGCGGAAAAAATGCTGACGGAGCAGAAGAAATCGTTCGAGAGTTCTCCGTTCTATGATTTCGTGGATATCCCTGCGACGACGCGCGGCATCATCGTGACGACGGGTCGCCTCGGCATGGTCGCTTCGATGGGAGCCGTGCTGGATTACGCAAAAGCCGGCGGTACGGTGCTCCTCACGCAGCATCTCGACCCGCGCGAGGGCGAGCCGCTCAGTGGCGACCTTTTGGCGGCGTTTGGCGTTGCGGACGTCGGCGGCGATGTCGAAGCACCGGGCGTGCGCTTCTTGACGAATTTCGTCATCGGCGCGAAAGGGCAAAAATTCGAGAAGGGCTCCGTCTATTCGACGACGGCGAAAGAACTCACGTTAACCCCCGACAGCGAAGTCGAAGCCGAGAGCGTCACAGGCTTGCCGCTCCTCTGGGGGCATGGCTATGGTGACGGCAAGATCTACGCGTACAATGGCGTCGAGCGCGATGACAAGACGAATGAAGGCTTCCTCGCGGCCATGATCGCGCATTGCGGCACGGAGGCCATTTACCCGATCGTCGGCGTAAAGCTGTTCTTCATCGACGATTTCCCCGCGCCGACGCCGGAAGGCGATTTTTCGAAAATTTACAATGAGACCGGCCTTTCGACGGCCGACTTTTACCGCCAGGAATGGTGGCCGTGGATGCTCGACAATGCGAAGCAGTTCGAGCTCAAGTACACGGGCCTTATTATCGAGACGTACGGCGACCAGGTGCATGGGCCGTTCCGCGAGCTTTCGGGGCGCGGTGCGCGCGACAACGTCGTCATCTATGGCCGCGAACTTTTGAAGGCTGGCGGCGAGCTCGGCCTGCATGGCTACAACCATCAGTCGCTCGCCGTCGCGGGCTACAATCAGGACAAGCTCGGCTACGTGCCGTGGGACAGCGAGCAGGACATGATCGAGGCGATGCAGGAGCTGCACCGCTACGTCAAGAGCCTTTATCCCGACTACGAGTTCCGCGTCTACGTGCCGCCGTCCGACATCTTGAGCCCCGAAGGCTACGATGCGGTGAAAAAAGCGGTGCCGACCGTCAAGATCATGGCATCGCTCTATGACGGCCTGCCGAGCGAGAAAGCGTTTTATCAGGACTACAAGCGCAATGAAGACGGCTCGTATGAGATCCCGCGCATCTCGTCCGGCTACGTGCCGGACAGCTTCATGCGCTGGTCCGTCTACAGCCTCATCAACCACCTCGGCATCTTCTCGCATTTCGTCCATCCTGACGAGATGTTTTATGAGGAAAGCAAGGACAAGACGTGGGCGGACATGAAACAGGGCATGACCGCGTTCCTCGATGAGATGGAAACGCATTTCCCATGGCTCACGCCGGTCACGGCGTCGGAAAGCACGCCGTATTTCGATGATTTCTTTGATCTTGACTACCGCGTCGTGCGCACGCCGAAGTATTTGGAAATCCATGCGTGGAACCATCGCGGTGAAGCGCGCTTCCTGCTGCGCTCGGACAAAGTGCTGGATTCCGCAGAGAACTGCACTGCCGAAGTCGTCGATGATGGCGTCTATCTCGTGCGCATGACGGGCGACAGCGCGCGCCTCTATTGGCGCTGACGATTCTCCGCGATGGGGGAGGGGGAAACCGGCATGAATCAACGGAACACGGTACTGCTCTTCCTGTTTGTGGCGTTCCTCGGCCTTTTCTTCCAGGTTGCGCGTCTCGACGGTTTCTTGCATCTCGGGGCCGTCAAGAACATCAGCTGGACGGGCGCGACAGCAAAGAAAGCGGCATGGGCAGATGCTGACAGCGCCCTTCGCGATCACTACGTCATCATCTATGATCCGACGGACGTGTCGAGCATGTATGCGCGGCACAATGCGGAAACGATGCTGGCGGAGCAGAAAAAATCGTATGAGAGCCATCCGTTTTATGAAACAGCGTTCGTCATTCCCGCGAACACGCGCGGCGTGCTTCTCGCGACCGGCCGCCTCGGCGCTGTCGCCACGATGCGGGGCGTGCTCGGCTATGTGGCCGGTGGCGGCACGGCCGTGCTGTTGCAGCGTCCCGAGACGTCCGAGGCGATTCCAGCGGATGTGCTGACCGCCCTTGGCATCGAAAGCATCGGCGGAAAAATCGGTGCGCCGGGCCTCCACTTTCGGACGAACTTCGTCATCGGGACGCAGGGCCAGTCGTTTGAAAAGGGGAAAATCTATCTGACGGAGGCGCGGGAGCTCACGCTTTCGAAGGACGCAGAGGTCGAAGTCGAGAGTGTCACAGGCGTGCCGCTCCTCTGGAAGCATGCGTATGGCGGCGGCCGCATCTATAGCTACAATGGCACGGAACGCGATGACAAGACAAACGAGGGCCTTCTCGCGGCCATGATCGCACATTGCGGCGCGGAGGCCATTTACCCCGTCGTCGGTGTGAAGCTGTTTTTCCTCGACGATTTCCCCGCGCCGACGCCCGAGGGCGATTTTTCGAAAATCTACAAGGAAACCGGCCTCTCGACCGTCGATTTTTATCGTCAGGAATGGTGGCCGTGGATGCTGGACGCGGCCAAGCGCTATGACCTCCGGTACACGGGCGTGATGATCGAGACATACGGGGCGCAGGTCAAAGGACCGTTCCGTGAACTTCCCGGGCGGGCGGCGCGCGACAACGCCATCATTTATGGGCGCGAACTCTTGAAGGCCGGCGGCGAATTGGGCCTCCACGGGTATAACCATCAGTCATTGGCGCCTGCTGGCTATGGCGAGGACGTGCACGGCTATGTGCCGTGGGAGAGCGAGCAGGATATGATCGAAGCGACGCAAGAACTGTATCGCTATGCCAAGAGCATGTATCCTGACTACGACTTCCGCGTCTACGTGCCGCCGTCCAATGTGCTGAGCCCGGAAGGATATCAGGCTGTCAAACAGGCGGCGCCGACAGTGAAGATCATATCTTCCCTCTACGATGGCCCGCCGCTCGAGAAAGCATATTATCAAAACTACAAGCGCAACGACGACGGTTCGTATGAAATCCCGCGCATCTCAGCGGGCTTCCTGCCCGACAGCATCACGCGCTGGTCGGTCTACAGCCTCATCAATCACCTCGGTATCTTCTCACATTTCGTCCATCCCGACGAGATGTTTTACAAGGAAAGCAAGGACAAGAGCTGGGCCGATATGCGCAAGGGCCTCACGGGCTTTTTGGGCGAGATGGAAGAGCATTTCCCATGGCTGACGCCGGTCACGGCGTCGGAGAGCACGTCGTATTTCGATGATTTCTTTGACATTGACTACCGCGTCGTGCGCATGCCGAATTATCTCGAGATCCACGCGTGGAACTATCGCGGCGAGGCGCGCTTCCTGCTGCGCTCGGACAAAGTGCTCGACCGGACGGTGGATTGCACGGTGGACATCGTCGACGACAGCGTCTACCTCGTGCACATGAAGGGCGAGAGCGCGCGCCTCTATTGGAAAGGTGAAAATACATGAAGGTTTGCCTGCTCACGGAAGGGTCGTACCCTTACGTTGTCGGCGGCGTATCGTCGTGGACGCAGATGCTCATCGAGGGACTGCCGGACATCGAGTTCGTCGTCTACTCCATCGGCGCCGAGGGCAAGGACCGCGGCCAGTTCAAATACAAGATTCCCAAGAATTGCACGGCCATCCATGAAGTCTTCCTCGACGAGATCCTCGCGCTGCCGTCGCGTGGCATGCGGGAAAACGTCTTGAAGCCGGAGGAACGCGAGACGCTTTATGATCTCGTGCTCGGCGAAAAGAACATCGACCTCGCGGCGCTTCTGCGGATTTTCCGCCAGAAGAAATGGAAGAGCCCGCTTGATATCTTCATGGCGAGTGATTTCTTTGACGTCATCCAGCGTGTTTACCGCGAGCGGTTTGATTATCTGCCGTTCACGGATTACTTCTGGACGATGCGCTCCATGCTGCTGCCGCTCTTTTATCTCTTGCAGCAAGAACTCCCCGAAGCCGACGTTTACCACAGTGTTGCGACGGGCTATTGCGGTGTCCTCGGCGGCGTGGCGGCAACGGTGTACACAAGCCATTCATGATCACGGAGCACGGCATCTACTCGCGCGAGCGCGAGGCCGAAATCATCAAGAGCGATTGGGCGAAAGGCGATTTCAAATCGGTCTGGATCGCGTATTTCTACCATCTCGCGCGCATGGCTTACGACGCGGCCGACCATGTCTACACGCTGTTCGAGCTCAATGCGAACATCGAGCGCGAGCTCGGCTGCGCGCCGGAAAAAATCAGCATCGTGCCGAACGGCATCCATATGGAGCGCTTTGCCTCCGTTCCGAAACTCGAAGATCACGGAGGCCCCATCACGATCGGCGCCGTCGTGCGCGTCGTGCCGATCAAGGATATCGTGACGCTCCTGCGTGCGTTTTTCCTCGTGCAGCAGGAGCTTCCCGACGCCAAGCTTTACGTCATGGGCAACCTCGAGGAAGACCCGGAGTACGTCGACCTCGTGCGGCGCACGGCGAAGACTTTGCACGTCAAAAATGTCACGTTCACAGGCTCCATCAATGTCGCGGAATACCTGCCGCGCATGGATATCCTTGTCTTGTCGAGCATCAGCGAAGGGCAGCCGCTCTCCGTGCTCGAGGGCTTTGCCGCGCATCGCCCGTATGTCACGACGGATGTCGGCTGCTGCCGCGAGCTCATCTTCGGCGACAGCCGCGACACGCTCGGTACGGCCGGCGCCGTCGTCGCGCCGATGGATTACGAAGCGCTCGGCGAGGAGATCGTGCGGCTGGCGCGTGACTTTGCGCTGCGCAGGGACATGGCCGACGTCGGCTATGAACGCGCGAAAAAGTACTACACGTATGAGCAATTTATCGAGGCGTACAAAAACATTTACGCACAGGAACGAGAGCTCGGAAAGGAGGCGCGTTGAATGGCAGGCGTCGGGTTCGAACTGAAGAAACTCTTCCGCGCACGCACGGCGACAGGGTATCTCAAGGCCTACACGTATTCGACGATCATCACGGCAGGGCCGTTCCTCCTTTTGACAGGCATGGTGCTCGGCATCCAATTGCTGTTTGCCATTGCGGACGTCAGTAGCGACGAGTCGGCGCTGTTCGTCGCGTCCGTTGTCTACGCGTTTGTGTTCTCGCAAATTTTGTCGAGCGGCTTCACGATGGTGCTCACGCGCTATCTTGCAGATTGTCTCTCCGTCGAGTATTATGAAGATGTGACGGGCTCGCTGTTCGGCATGTGCGCATTGCTCGCGTCCATCGGTTCCGTCATCGCCGTCCTGTTTTATTGGGGCACGCCGCTGTCGACGTTCACGGAAGCGCTCGCCTATACGTTTTTCCTCGAGCTCTTGATCATTTGGGTCGAGAGCGTGTACCTCACAGCGGTCAAAAAATTCAAGCGCCTCATCGTCGGCTTCGCGGCCGGCGCGGTGCTTGCCATCGCTTCAGCATTCGTGCTGCTGGCGACGCACGCGACGAGCGCGGCGAACGCGGGCCTACTCGCTGTCGTCATCGGCATGGGCTTCCTCGATGCCGCGTTCCTCTATCACATCGTGCATCATTTCGGCCTGCCGAAATATGGCTACTGCTTTGCATTCTTGCCGTATCTTGAGAAGCATTGGCGGCTATTCGTCGCGTCCGCGTCGTATACGGTCGGGCTGTTTTTGCCGAACATCATCATCTGGCAGGGGCCGTGGGGCGTCGAGGTCGCGGGGACGTATCTCTACGCGCCGCAGTACGATGTCGTGACGTTTTACGCGTTCTTGTCGCTCTTGCCGCTCATGGCGCTGTTCGTCGTTGCGACGGAGACGCGTTTCTACGAAAAATACGCCGCGTACTTCGATGCCATCACGCGGCGCGGCAACTTGCGCGAGATCGAGGACGCGCGGCAGGACCTCATTTATTCGCTCTGGTTCGAGCTGCGGCAGGTCGCGGAGTTCCAGATGCTCTTTACGCTCGTCTTCCTCGCGCTCGGCGGCTATCTCTTGACGTTCGCGGGCGTCGATTTCAATGCGTCGAACATGTACGGCGTGCTGCTGTTCGCGGCGTTCTTCACGGGCATCTATCAGATCATCTTCATTTTGCTGACGTATTTCGACATCCAGCAAGACGTCATGCGGGCTGGGCTCGTGTTCCTCCTCGGCAACCTCGTGTTCGGCCTTCTTGGTCTCTGGGTGCTCGGCGTGACGAGCTACGGCTTCACGTTCTTCCTCGCCGCCGGCCTCGCGCTCTTCTGCGCCTGGAGCGAGCTCACCCATTTCGCGAAGCGCATCGACTACTGTGTTTACTGCGCACAGCCGGTGTTCTATCAAGCGCCGCATGGCTTCTTGACAAAGCTCGCGACAAAACTCTGCGGCGGGCGGCTGCTGGATCTCGAGCAGTTGGCAGATGTTGGAAATGTGAAGAATGGTTAATTGATTTTCAAATTTGATGAAATCGTTCATAAAATATCATCTGTTGCTGGAAATGAAGAGTACAGCCGCCTCTCCCTTTGGGAGAGGTGCCGAGCACAGCGAGGCGGAGCGGGTACTAGGGTAATGGCTGACATTTTCCTATTTGGAAGGAGGCATGCGGCATGAGAATTTCCCGCAAGCGGGCGAGAAAACTCGCGGAACAGCACGCAAAAGAAGCGGAGCGCGAACGCAAGGCCGCAGAGCAGGCCGCACGCGAGGCGGCCGAGGCGCAGGCGCGCTATGAGGCGGCGTGCAAAGGCGCTGTGATGCCGTCGCGCCGCTATCCGCATCGCTATCGTATGCAGCGCGCGCCGCGCCGTCTCATGCTCGTGAAGAAGGCGCGGGCGAAGATCGCGCGGCAGGTCGCCGTCACGACGGCGTTCTCTGCAGCATGCCTCACGCGCCTCCTCGGCACGGCGGCTGCCGCGTATCATGATCCGATGCACGACATCGCGGGCGAACTGAATGCACTGCGTGATCAGCGTGACGAGCTGCGCGTCTATCGCGAAGCGGCGGCGAACCTCCGCGCGGCGCGGGAGGCGCTCGCAAATGCGAAGCAGGACCTCGCAGACGCGAAGCAGGGCGTCATGGATGCCAAGGCGGCGGTCGAACAGGCGAAGCAGGATCTCACAGCCAGCCAGCAAGCGCTCGTGGACGCAAAAGAGACGCTGAAGCAGGCGCGCGCCATCAGTGCGGAAAAGACGCAGGCGGCTATCGCGGCGCAGCAGGCAGCGTACGACTATCAGCAAGAAGTCTATGCACGACAGGCTGCCGTGGACGAGCTCTCCGCCGAGCAGGCGAACGCCGAAGCGCAGGCGGAAGCGGCTGGCGCGGTCAGCGCGCGGGCGGGGAACGCGTACAGCGTGTACTCAAACCGCGAGGCCGCCGTGCAGAAAGCGCTCGCGGAAGTCGGCTACGAGCAGAACCGCCTCGCGGAAGCCATTCGTCTCGCCGATGCGTATACGAATGGAGAAATCGAGATCGAAGACGACGCGGCAGCGGTCGCGGCGGAAGCGGCGCAGGCCGAAGCCGATGCCTGGTCGGCACGCGTCGATGAGATTTCGGCAGCGCTCGATGAGGCCGAAGACTCACTTGATGAAGCGCAATCGTATCTTGAAGAGCTCGAGGACGCGCGTGCCGACGCCGAGGAAGCGGAAGCCGACGCCCGCGCCGACGAAGCGGAAGCCGAGGCAGACGAGGTGCAGGCCGAGGCCGACGTCAAAGAAAGCGAGTCGAACCTCGCACAGGCGGAAACCGATCAGAAGAGCGCCGAAGAATGGGAAGCCGAGGCGACGACGAACCTTGCCGAGGTGACGAAGGACGAAGACGAGGTCGCGCATGACCTCTGGCACTTCGGCGAGGGCGCCGGCGTGCAGGTGGGCGTGGAGTATGCGCACGCGCAGGGGAACACGACATGGACGCAGCGCGTCGACGTGCCGTCGCCCACGTTGGATGATCCCAGCCGCATGGTGACGCAGACCGTGCAAAATACCACGAATCTGCGCGGGCATCAGTTGTATTTCCCGCTTTCGATTTACGATACGGTGCGCCTCGACCAGTATCCGGGGGCGGACGGCGTCGTCGCGGATGAATGGCCGGGCGGCGAAGCGCGCCACATCCTCGATCTCGGCCTCAGCACAGGCTGGCTCGATTCGAGCCTCAGCACGGAGAACGGCCATTCCTCCGGGATGATCGATACGACGCTCTCCGTGCGTTATCACAACGACCATCCCGTGAACAGCCTGCGCTACGGCCTCGCCATCAACCTGCCGACAGGGCAGCACCGCTTTTATCAGGGGGCGCTCGTGCCGAAAGGCCTCGGCTTCTTCGAAGACTTCGGCAAGGGATGGGAGTACACGCCATCCATCGAGGCCGTCCATCGCGTGACGGAGCGCGACAGCCTCATCGCCCGCTTTGCCTATACGTTCCGCCAAAAATATAAATTTTCCAAAGAAGTGTCGGAAGCCGAGACGGATCCAGGCAATATCGCCAATCTCGAGCTTTCGTATCAGCATATCGGCGAGCAGCACCAGCTGCGCACGTGGGTAACGCTCAGCGACACGTCCCGGACGACGCAGAGCCAGGCCGTGCGGAATGAAGTCGGAGAGTGGGTGCTCGCGGATGAAAAAGCGCATTACCGCGAAGGCACGGAGATCGAGCTCGGTGCGGCGGCGAACTGGCGCGTCGCGCCGAAGGACGAGCTCGGCGCGTTCCTGACGCTCGGCCACGCCATGGCCGTCCACGGCCTCGAAAACAGCAAGGCGACGGACGACATCGAGTTTGCTGTCGGCTTGCGCCACGCCATGACGCCGCGCCTCTCGTGGGAAGGCCTCGTGAGCGCTTACCACTCCACAACGGGCTACAACGCGCTCTACATCGACGAAGGCACGAATAATCGTCCCTGGACGCGCTGGAGCCTCCTCGGCGTGCTCGACTACCGCATGACGGACTACGACCGCCTGACGCTGAACATCGAACGCTACCTCCGCACCGGCCTCGGCGGCCACGACTTCCAAGGCTACGCCGTTGCGCTGTGGTACACGCGTTCGTTCTAGCATACTGCAAGAGCGGGGGGCTTTCAAACCACGCCTCCCCCTTTGGGGGAGGTGGCCCCGAAGGGGTCGGAGAGGGTGGCGGCTTGCGTTGATTCTCTATCCTATTGATAGAATCGTGAATCTCGTGACTGCGTGACCCTCTGCAGCAAGCTGCATAAGCGACCGCATCGACGCTAAAGCGTCGTGCGTCTGCTTATCCGCCTCGCATTCGCTCGGCACCTCCCCCAGAGGGGGAGGCGTAGTTTGTGGGTCGCTTGCTATGATGCAAACAGAAGGGGCGTTCGCTTATGAAAAACTTTTCTAAGATTATAAAAGCCGTCGCAGGTATGTTTGCGAGCGTTACGTTTCTCTTCATGACGGCTTGTAGCAATTCTAATGCCGCTCCTCGCCTCTCGCCCGAGCAAGAAATGGTGCGTCTCACGAGCGAGCTTCGCGACTACGCGACCGAGCGGACGCCGTCGTTCCAATTCGTCGGCAATGGCGCGGCGGGGCTCCTCGAAGTCACGCGGCACGAGCCGGAAGAAAGCGTTAGGCAGCTGGTCGATAACCTCGATGGTTTCTTGACGGAATCCTTTTTTTACACGAACGAAGATGATGCGGTCGAGCTCCAAGACCCCGAGATGCTCGAGTACCTTGAAGCGATGATGGAGCGGCCGCAGACGGCGGGCAAAGCCATCTGGACGCTCGATTACATCGAGGACGACGAACAAGCTTCGATTGATAAAGCCATGGGGCGCGCGAAAGGCTACGTCAGCAGCACGGCGACGACAACGGCGCTGACGGACATCCCAGAAGTTCGCGTGCAAGACGAGAACGCAGATGATGTCATGACCGTCCGGGACGCGCGGAATTTCTTGATCCTCTTGAACCCAGAAGCTTTTGCGAGCCGTGAAGCGTATCTCGCACGCCTCGCGGCGACGCCGTACGATGCGCTCGTCATCGATCTCTATTACGGCGACGACCCGCTGACGGCAGACGAAGTCGCGCGCCTCCAAGAGAAACCGCAGGGCGGCCGCCGCCTCGTCCTCTCTTACATGAGCGTTGGCGAAGCAGCGGACTACCGCCCGTATTGGCAGGACGCGTGGAATGACAGCGACAGCCGCCCAAAGTGGATTGCGAAGGCAAACCCCGACTGGCCCGGCAGCTATCGTGTGCGCTATTGGACGGACGAATGGAAACACATTCTTTTCGGCAGCGAAAACTCCTACCTCGACCTCATCATGGCCGCCGGTTTTGACGGCGCGTTCCTCGATGTGATGGATGCATGGCAGATGTTCCAATGAACACAGGGAAAATGGTCGGATACGAATTTCCAGAAAAATTTACATTCCCATAACATATCATCCTGCACATCCCTGTATAATGAAATGGGAAATTGTGTATGCACGTAGGGGGAACAGGTATGTTCAATATCAGCAACAAGCATGAGGAGTTCTTCGATTACCTCATCAGCAATGCGAAGGTCTTCCACCAGGGCGCTTTGATCGGACAGGCGGCGTTCAGGGATCTTTCGAAGCTGGATCAGCATCTCGAAGAAGTCATCCAGCTGGAACATAAAGCTGATGTGACAAGCATGGAGGTCATCCGCAAGATTTCCGTAATTTTCATCACACCCATTGACCGCGAGGATTTCTATCGCCTCACGAGCCAGATGGAAAGCTGCATCGATCATTTGCAGGGCGCGATCATGCGGCTTGACACGTATCACATCACGCAGCCGTCGTCGGCGGCGAGCGAGATGATGGATCACATCGTCGAGATGGCGGGCGAGCTCGAGGAAATCTTTGATCTCTTGAAAGACATCAGCCGCAATGAGGCGAAACTCTTCGAGCGTGCCGAGCGGCTCAGTCATCATGAGTCTGCCGTGGACAAGCTGTATCGCAAGGAGATTTCACGCTTGTTCGATGGCTCGCAAGACCTCTTCGATGTGATCCGTTGGAAAGACATCCTCGGCACGCTCGAGGACACGGCGGACGAAGTCGAGGACCTCGGCGACATCATCAAAGAGGTGACGATGAAGTATGCCTGACATGAGCCTCATCTTCGTCGTCGTCATCCTCGCGCTGTCCTTTGACTTCATCAATGGCTTCCATGATACGGCAAACGCGATCGCGACGTGCGTGTCGACGCGCGCGATCCGGCCGGGTGTCGCCATCATCGGCACGGCGATCTTGAATTTCATCGGCGCGATGATTTCGACGGGCGTCGCGAAGACCATCGGCGGCGACATCGTCATGAGCCCGGACCTCATCAATGAGATGGTCATCATCTCCGGCCTCGTCGGCGCGATCATCTGGAATCTTCTGACGTGGTGGTTCGGCATGCCGTCGAGCTCGTCGCATGCGCTCATCGGCGGTATGATCGGCGCCATCATCATTTCGGCCGGCACGGCCGCGCTGAATGACTGGGGCATCATCAAGATCGTCCTGTCGCTCATCCTCTCGCCGATCACGGCCATCGCCTGCGGCTTCCTCATCATGAAGATCATTTTCTTCATCTGCCATTCGTACAAGCCGGCGCGCGTCAATCTCACGGCGAACCGTTTGCAGATCATCTCGGCAGCGCTCATGGCGTTCTCGCATGGTTCGAATGATGCGCAGAAATCCATGGGCATCATCACGCTCGCGCTCGTCTCGGGCGGCGTGATCGAGACGCTCGAAGTGCCGACGGTCGTCAAGCTCCTCTGCGCGGCGGCCATGGCGCTCGGTACGAGCGTCGGCGGCTGGAAGATCATCCGCACGGTCGGCGGCAAAATCTTCAAGATGCACCCGATTCACGGCTTCGCGGCAGATCTGAATTCCGCTGTCGTCATTCTTTCGGCGACGCTGCTGCATCTCCCCGTCTCGACGACGCACGTCGTCTCGGGCTCGATCATGGGCGTCGGCTCGGCGCAGCGTTTCAAGGCCGTCCATTGGGACGTCGCGCGCTCCATGGTGACGGCGTGGGTCATGACGATCCCATGCACGGCCGTCATGGGCGCGATCTCGTACCTCATCGCCACAAGCCTCTTCGGCGGCGGTCTCTGATAGTTTGGGACGATTTTTTACAAAGCAAGCACTCCGACGCGGGAGTGCTTATTTTTATGCGCGAAATGCAGGAGGCTGCGGCCGCGCGAACGAGACTTTACAAGAATGTAACATCTCCTTTACAACCCGCCGCCGCGTTCTTTGTATACTGGAACAAAGCATTCCGAAGAACCAATAGGAGGGCGTGTATGTTCCAGATCAGCAACAAGCATGAGGAATTTTTCGATTACCTCATTCACAATGCGGAAATTTTTCACAAAGGGGCGATCATCGCGCAGGCGGCGATGAAAGACCCGTCGAGCCTTGAACAGCATCTGCAGGAGGTCACAGGGCTCGAGCATCAGGCGGATGCGACGAATGCGGAGATCATCCAGAAGCTGTCCGTCATCTTTATCACGCCAATCGACCGCGAGGATTTCTATCGACTGAGCTGCCAGCTCGAGAGCTGCATTGATTTTTTGCACGGCGCGATCATGCGCCTCGACATGTACCATATCACGCAGCCGTCGCAGGCCGCGGTGGACATCATGGAGACGATCGTCGCGATGTCCGAAGGCCTCAAAGAGACGCTTTCGCTGCTCAAGAGCATCAGCAAGAACGAGGGTCCGCTCATCGAGCATGCGAACCGCTTGAGCCAGCAGGAGTCCGAGGTCGATCAGATGTATCGCAAAGAAATTTCGCGGCTGTTTGATGGCACGCAGGATCTCTTCGACGTCATCCGTTGGAAAGACATCCTCGGCACGCTCGAGGACACGGCGGACGAAGTCGAGGACCTCGGCGACATCATCAAAGAGGTGACGATGAAGTATGCCTGA
>OMWS01000117.1 GCA_900314825.1 uncultured Veillonellaceae bacterium
AGATAGTATCCATACGTCCAATCCTCATCAAAAATATACGCCTGCAACGTCGCCAACGGGTGCTTCCGCCAACCTTCCATCGGCCCGTCATGAATGAGACCGTTCTGCCGGCATCCCATCTGTGAAAGTGGTGCGCGCACAATGCCGATGAATTTCTGATAACGGAAGCCGCTCCTAAATTCCTGTTCTTCCTCTGATGTCCACGCGAAGCCATGCTTGGCGTAGAAAACCGCAGGTGCCATGCGTTGCGGGAACGTGCGGCCACACGCAGCGTTTGCCGACAAGAAGAACGCCTTGCACCAGTCGGACATACTGTACATTTTCTGCTGCGACAAGCATTTGAGCAAGCCTTCGAGGAAAGGCTTCATCCGTTCTTCCGTCCGATACTTCAGCATGTCAGGAAGATTCCGTTTGATGCAATTCCATTCTTTTTCATTTCTCGGATGGCTCAGATGTTCCACAGCTTCGTCTGCCGTCTTGCCTTCGCAGAACATCCGATAAAGTTCCGGGAACGTCGCAAGTCCATGCCAGCCGATTGTGAGCAGGTTCGGATGGCTGTCAAGGATCATGTAAAAAAAATCCGAACCTGAAAACCCGCACGGAATGCAATCGACAATCTCCACGATCTCCTCGATGGAAAGCGGCTGCGGCTCTCTTTGTCGCCCCCCCGTAGACGGTTGTTCGTCACTATCAAACAAGAAGACAACCTTCCCAGCATCCGTCACGCCGCTCCAGTCTTCTTCCCGCATCGCGCGCTCCAGCTGCGCCTTGGACGAATAGCGCAGATACAAGTGATTGTCCGCGCCGAAGCGCTCGCTCGTGCGCAGGCGGTCGCACATCCAGGTCAGTTCTTTCACATCATACGCATCCTGCAGCACGATCGGCGTCGGCGACTCGACTTGCGCGAGGAACTCCTGCAAGCGCGACGCCGGACGCTGTTCCGCCGTCGCCCCCATCGCCGCCACCGTGTCATTCGGTGACAAAAGATCGTCATAACGTTCCATACAACTTCCTGCTTTCTTTCCGTCACATATCCATCCTCACGCCGTCCCGATGCGGCACGGATGCTTCTCGAACCACATCGAAAGCACCAGGAGCTCCCAGATCAGGAACTCTTCGCGCCGTGCATCGCGCAAGCGCTGCACCGCATCGTAATCGATCACGTCAAACATCTTCCGGTTCCGGTCGCCAAGATAGCGCCCCTCCAGGTCGCGGAAGCGCGTCTGCCGCATCCAACGACCGACCGGCGCGCCGAAACCGTTCTTCGTGCTGTGGCGCACCTGCTTCGTCCATGCGTCTTCCATCGCCTTGCGCAGGACGTACTTCTCCTCGCGTTCGCGCACTTTCAGCGAAAACGGCAGGCTGATGCAGAACTCCGCAAGATCGACATCGAGGAACGGCGTCCGGCTCTCGAGGCTCACAGCCATTGTCGTTCGATCCGTCTTGCGCATCCCGTTGCCTGGCAGGTACTCCAGCTGGTCGAGACGGAGCGCATTGTCTGGATCGTTGTCCGGCGCAAAGCCGTCCGTGATCCAATAATCCGGTGCGGGTGCCGCGAACGATTCGACGGATGCGACGACCTCCGGACGCACGTAGCAGTTCTTGTCCCGCAAAAGTCGCACGACATCGTAATCCCCTTCCTTCATCCACTGGTAAGCGCGCTGGCGGATGAAAATATCATGGTAGCGCGGCTCGCTGAGCTGCACGGTCGGATCCTTCGAATACCACCCATGCCGCCGCAAGAAAGCCCGCCAATGCCAGAACATCCGGTAATACACGTGGAGCAGGAGCTCGTCCCACTTCGTATCCTTGCCCTTCCAACGGTTCATGTAGAGGATCGTCCGATAGCGGAAATCATAGCCGCCGAGAATCTCGTCTCCCGCGTCGCCCGTGAGCACGACCTTCGCATACTTCCGCGCCGCCCGCGCGATGAGGTAGGCTGGGATGCTGGCCGTATCCGCCATCGGCTCGTCATAGAACCACTGCATCGTGTCCATGAGCTCCACGAGATCGAAGTCGCTATCGGAGAGCTCGATATGGTTCGTCCCGTACCGCTCCGCCATCGTCCGCGCTTGCGCCAGCTCATTGATAGCACCCTCGTAGCCGAACGCGATGGTCGTGAGCTGAGGCACCATCTGCGCCGCTGCCGCGACGACCGAGCCCGAATCCAGACCGCCGCTCAAGAACGCGCAGACCGGCACGTCGGCGACGAGCTGCCGCCGCACAGCCTGCTGGAAGAGAAAGCGGAACTTTTCCACTGCCTCCGCCTCGCCGATGTCCTGACGGATGGCTGGCAGCGACCAATACGACGCGACATCGACGCGCCCGTCCCGCCAGATGAGGCGGTGCGCCGGCGGCAGCGTGTAGATGTTCTTGTAGATCGTCTTCGTCGGATAGATGTACGAATAGCAAAGATACTGGTGGAGCTGCCCGAAATCGAGCTCCGGCTCGACGAGCCCCGTCGCGAGAATCGCCTTGATTTCTGAAGCGAAGATAAACTCGCCATTCCGCCCCCACGCATAAAAAAATGGTTTTTCCCCGAAACGGTCGCGCCCGCAAAAAAGCGTCTGCGCCCGTTCGTCCCAAAGGGCGAACGCGAACATGCCCGGCAGATGCGTGAGCATGTCCTTACCGTACGCCCGATAGAGCGCGAGCAGCACCTCCGTGTCGCACGTCGTGCGGAACGGATATGCGAGCTGCTGTTTGAGCTCGCGGTAACCATAGATTTCGCCGTTGAACACGACGCTGAGGCTGCCGGCCGCATCCCGCATCGGCTGCTTGCCGTTCATGAGATCCACGATGCTCAGCCGCACATGGCCGAGCGCCGCATGATCGAACACATCGACGCCCCGCCCGTCCGGCCCGCGGTGACGGATAGCCTCCAGCATCCCCGGCAGCAGCTCCTGCCGCTCCCTCGCATACGTTCCGATGATTCCTGCAATGCCGCACATGGCAATCGCCGCTCCTTTCCCATCTCCATTCCAAGCTGATGAAAAAGAAGCGCTTCATGCCGCCTCCGGCTGTGCTTCGGATCGTTGCCGAGGAAAAATTACTTGTCGTGTCCCCCCCCCGAGGACGAACGTTCATATGGTGCTATCAATGCGCCGAGCCGCGCGTCCCACTCCGCCGGCCGCCACTGTGCAAAGCCGGCGCAGGACGTCAGCGTCATCTCGCCGAAGCGCAAGCTGCCGTCCGACGGCAGATACCAGTCGACGCGGACGTGCGCGAGTCCCTGTGCGAGCTTGCGCGAAAGCCCCAGCATCTCGCCGAGACGCGCCGGCCGCGGGACGTCGCCCCGCACCTGCGGATACGAATACACGAACGGCATCTTGTGCCACTCAAGATCGTAAAACGCCATTTCCAGCCCCTTCTTCCGGTTGCAGAGGAACATCACGTACACGGGCTCGCCATGGAAGCAGAACACCTTGTAGTCATAGATGTCCTCACCGTTCTCGAGATATTCCTCGCAGAGGATGCGCGGCGGGATGTCGCGGTACTGCATCTCGAAGCACTCGTACGCGAAATTCGTGCGCAGCCACGTCCCGAGCTTCGCCTTCGCCTCCGCCGCATCGAGCGGATGCTCTTCATCGACGATGATGTTCCAGCCGCTGCCGTGGTTCGCCTTCAGCACGCAGCGCGCCGGGAGCTCATCATACGGCACGTCATCCGCCGTCTCCCATACGCCGATGAGCGGCACGAGATACGAAGCCCCGATCCGCTCCGCCACCCAATCGCGCACGCGATACTTGTCCGCGAGCAGCGTGAAAAGCGGTGGCTGCGGATACTGGATCATATCGTGGAGGATGTGGTCGTTGTACGTCTTCGGATGGACGAGATCCGGGCGGGGCAGTCCTGCCGCCTGCGCCATCATCGTCACGATTTGCGGGACAACCGCACCCGGCAGGCACGCATGATATCCCATGACAACAGATTCATCAAAAGCGAGGATGCGCGCCATCGGAACGCCGAGCCTTGCGATCTGCACCTTCATCTCCATCGCATACCGCTGCGCTGTAATCACGAACGTCGTCTCCGGGCCGCTCGCAGCAACGGCCTGCTCGACCGGCACGACAGTTTCTCCTGTACATCGCGCAGCCGTCTCCCAGTGATTGTCACAGATCGCGACAACCTTCCTGCCCGCTGCCGTCAAATCGCGAAAAAGCTTCTGCCCATACATGCCGAAGCCCATGAGGACGGGATGCTCGACCTGCTTTACGGTATCCAAAAAGAATTCGTACAACGCCTTGCCGATGTTCTCTTCCCAGAAATCCGTTTCTGCTGTTTTTTTCTGCCCGTCAGGTGACGCAGACCTCCTCTGCGCTGCTAGACGCTCGCCGTCCATGGCACAGATCTCTTCAAAATCCATGTACACATCCCTCTCTCGCATACCGAGCGCCATAAATGCCCTCTGTTTTTTCCATATCCCTTTCAATCTTTATCTGAGTTCTCTTCTGTTGGGGGGCATGCCCCCGTGGGCATCGTGCCGTTCGTGAAAATGCGCCGGCCTGGCGCGAGGTCTGGATAAAGCACCTGCACAAGACGCTTCGGCCGACCATCCTTGCCGACGGGCGGGATCGTTTCACCATACGTCATGACCTCTCGTGCTCGTTTGTAAATCCGTGCATGGAATTCTTCAATCACCTTTGTGTCGGGCCACCCTGGCCAATTATCGAACGTTTGCGTCTCCACCTTGAACGGCAAGTCAAAGAGCTTCTTGAGCTCCTCATCCGAATATCGTTGTCCGTCATAATACTTCAAA